>NZ_BAAHWV010000077.1:0-4822 GCF_054601255.1 Viscerimonas tarda
GAGCGAGACCGATGCCGAAAAGAAAATCAAAGCGTTAGAGAAATGGTTATTTGGTGGTGGTTCGAATGAGGATGAGGGAATCATCCTTGACGAAGAGGGCAATTGGTGGGTAAATCAATTTGATGAGCCTCTATTTGGCAAAGAGACTTGTTGGTCGCAGCAGTGCTGTTATCGTGCAGCAAATAAAATACTGGAAAATGCCGGAACGTCAACTAACCGAACGATGCAAATGGTTATTGCAGAAAGTAACAATTCGGATTGCAGCGAATTAACAGGTAAAACAACAGAGTTTAAGGAAGCTGTACGGATTATTGATAAATCGTTGAAAGAACATGAATTGCCGATTATCGTAGGAGTGCAGCACCCTTATTCAAAGAATAACTGGAAACCCATCTGTTCTGGAAATTCCCCTAATATAACAAATCATTATATTATTATTCGAGGCAAAAAATATGATGCTACAAAAAAGCAATATTATTATTTGTTTTATGAAGTAGGAACGAATAACATAATCAATGGTCAAAATTCTGAAAACAAATTGTATATAAATGAATCTGAAAGTTTAATCAAAGGAAATACAAAATATGTTGATTATAACGACTATTATATAGTTACAGAGATTAGAAAAAATATAGGTCAAACATATTAAAACATGTTATTTATGAAAAAAGGTATTTTGATAATTATTTGTGCAGCAATATCATTGCAATGCTGTGGACAAACTCAAATTCAAGACAAAGAGTTTGAAAAATTTGTAGGAAAATTTTCCATCCAAAAATTTCCAATAAATACAAAGAGGATAAAAAAGACATTCAATGTAGACAACGACAAATCGAACATCACAAAAGAGGAAGCAATAAAATTTCTGAATAGGACTGATGAATCGATGAACTATTCGTTTGAATTATACGATTATGAAGAAGGTATCGTTCAAGGATATAAAAAAATGGAATGTATACCAGGTGTTTTGTGTAAATATAATACAAATAATTTTATGTGTCTTCTTACCTTGGAAGGAAAGATTAATTCAAACACAACGCTCATATATCTGTACACATTTGATTACAAGGGAAAAATGATAAATAAATGTATTATTGGAGAACAGTTTACCATGGAAGACGATTGGGTAAGTTGTATTATTGAAAATGAACAACATTTTAAGGTGTTTTGGTATTCAACAAATTTTGATAATTATACTAACAAAGATGGAACCTTATATCTTATAGATAAAGAAAAGCCATTGTCAAAAGTAATTATAGAGGATTATGAAATTCTGGAAAACGGTATAATACAAAAAAAGCAAGTAAAAGGACCTATATACTTGAAAGGGAGTATTGTTGATTATAAATTCTTTCATAAAGATTCTGATGACCCCATGAATAAGTATAATGATTGATTATGCAAAAGTGTGTGTTGACCAAAATAGTTATTAATTTAAAAAACATAAGAAAATGAAACGATTAGCTATCTTAATAATGTTAACAGGCTTATATAGTTTGTGCTACTGCCAAAAGATTGACCAAGAGAAAGAAAGACGTATAAAGAACGATTTCATAACTAAATTTGCGTATTTCAGATTGTTAACTAATCCATTGCTCTCTGATGAAGACAAACACGATAAATTTGGGGAAATACAGCATTCGAATGTTTATAAGGATAGTGTCTATTATAGTAGTATCATTCTTAAAATAAGCCATTGGGGTAGTCCCATTGGGGGGGGACAAGGATATAAAGTCGATATGTCAGCGCCTCCTTATTTATATTTGATAGAAAAAGGAAATGGATTAACGGGAATTAGATACATGCTTGGGGATACTATTTCTTCGAGCGTTTACGACAGTATTTTCCCTTACGACAACCGATTCCTTGCCTGCGATATGGGAGGGAATGAGTTTAGTTTCCATGGCGGTAATGTCTCATTTGGAAATTGGCGGGATATTGGTTTTCCGCATACGGTGGACTATGTTGGTTTTGTCAGAGGCGTACAGTTTGGAGTTGATGCTGTAGTGTATTATAACTCTGAATTTTCAGAATCAATTCGGAAAGAAAGACCTGAGTATCCTGATTATGAATATACTTACGCCAAAAGATCATTACTTTCGGACTGGCAACTTCTGATAGGCGCTCCCAAAGGTAAAGAAGACCAATTGGTGGAATTTATATACTATACACGAGACCCTGCAAAAACCGGAGAACCCGACAGCGAACATTATTACGAAATGCGCTACATTTTACCAACTAATATAACATCTATCAGCGAACGTCGCTTTGAAAAACGAAGATTGACAGAGGAAGAAGAGAAAAATTTTCTCAGAAGAGATACTTGGAATCCCTTAAGGTATTTTATTGATAGGTACAGAGATCCCGACATTAATATTGACGAATGAACCGCATACTACTCATACTACTCATCTTCCCTCTCCTGTTGTTTCCACAACAAGAGAGAAAAGATCGCGCGCCATTAATTGAAAATTCAACCATAACCCTAAACGATTCCACCCAAAACCAGCCTCGACCGGAAATCGCAACGCTAAGATTCAAGGCGACAAACAACACCAAATAAGAACTTTTATTCGTTTAAGATGAAAAATATGAAAACAACTTTCTTGACAATTGTATATCTCTTAATCTCAACTAGTTTATTTACTCAAACAACAAAAGATGAGCAAATAAAAAAGATAAATATTGAATTTGACAATAAACCTTATTGGGAAATCAAGCTAGACTATAATCAGAAAATAGATATATCTGATTCGCTTAAAATTAAAGTGTTGAAAGCTCTTAACCAAGAAATTCCTATTCAGCTACAATATGAAATTGTACATAAAAATAATTTTCAACAGAGTGATTCCATTTTTTGTATTCACTCAGGGTATGGTTGTAACGACAAAATAGGACAATGTATAGATTCCCTTCTTCAAAAAAGACTAGAAAAATTATCCGTATATAAAAAAAATATTAGTCGTAGTTTAATTCTAGCTACAGGAACATGGGGTATAGAAGAAGCAATACCTATTTTACTCAAACATAAAGGAGAAGAGAATTATCCTTACCCTGAAGTGGAGATGGCTTTGGCAAAATTAGGTGTTGATTCTTGTAAAAAAGAATTACTTGAACAATGCACACTAGAGTATGTACTTAGTATCACTCAATTTTCTACGACGAATAAAGATAAGGAATACTTTTTTATGGATGACAATTTGTTATTCTCAAGTGGAGAATATATGGATAGATTTTATTACATAGGTAATTACATAAAAGACATTAATCCACTCATCAATATGATTGATTTATTAGATATAGAAGGACGGCTACCGTTCCAGGATCGTGATTATTTATATATGGATGCAAGTATGCTTTCTGATTTACATTCTTTATTTAAAGACAATCCTCGATATAGTGAATGGGCAGGCCTTGTGAATAAATTTATAAAAGAGGCACATTTGGATACTTCCAAAAGAAGATTCTTCATGCCAGATCAGAAGGTTGTAATAAAGAAAGAACTGAAACAATGGATAATATCAAATGTTGATTTTTGAAATAACTAGCATGATTTTCTCCCTTTAGGTAAGTTTTCAGCTTATACCTAAAAACAAGCAGTTTACAATTGCCACGAAGTTGCAAACTTCGGAAAAAGTGAGTACAATTTGATTAGATAAATAATGAGAAAATTTATAAACATAGTATTTTTAGATGAATTTACCTGTCCGCCTGCACATTAAGATGGAAACCATGACGGGCGTGAGCATCGAAACGATGCCTAATATCGCTACTGTCCCCATCTTTTTGAGTGGGGGCGAAATGCGGATGCTGTATGGCGAAGACCTGAAAGATTATTTTAATATCGACAACTTACAATTTAAGGGGTACAGCAAAAACCAGTACCGCAACACCGGACAATTGCCCGAAGGCTTTTATCGCTTTGTGGTGGAAGTCCGGCACCATACCACCGGACGGCTGATTTCCAATCAGGGAATGGCGACTGCCTGGTTTGCACTCGGGAAACCGCCTGTTTTGAAAATGCCGGTAGAAAAAGCCGAACTGGGCGCTATTATGGGGATGCCTGTTACTTTTTCGTGGATACCGAATAATGTTGGCATACCATCGGCAGGCATTCAGTATAATTTTGAATTGTGGGAAATGCGCATTCCCGGCATCGATCCGTATGTGATTGCCCAATCGATGCCGGTGAAATACAGCGCTACGCAACTGGGCACAAATTTGGTGGTTTATCCCGAACAGTTGATGCTGGATCCGGGGATGCAGTATGCCTGGCGGGTAACGGCTTTCGATCCGTTTGGCAATATCCCTTTCGACCAAAAGGGGCATAGCCAGATTCGCACGTTTACTTATCAGTGCCAGTGCGATGCCGTGCAAAACTTTGAGGCAAAGCGAGACGGGCAGGATATGTCTTTTTCGTGGACACCCGAACTCAATCATACCTCATTCAACATCGAAGTAGAAAATCCCGAGAGCGGCTATCATACTGCTTATTCGATTAATGATGCACAGGTTAAGTTCCCTGATATAGATTTTGGGAAAACCTACCGGCTGCGGGTGCAGGCCATTTGCAACGGCAACCGGCAGAATCCGGCGCCATTTACCGAATGGAAAAGTCTGACGATACCGGAAAAGCCAAAGGTAGCAGATTATTGTCCGGAATGCGACTGCGGCGGCGAGATACAGCCTGTTCCGGTTACCAGCAACACCTTGCGTAATGAGCTGAAAGCAGGTGATTTACTCACCGACCCCTACGATGGTGGCAGCCGGTACACAATTAAATCGGTTATACCGCAGGGCGACGGCGCCTACAAAGGTCGGT
>NZ_BAAHWV010000078.1:0-4236 GCF_054601255.1 Viscerimonas tarda
AAACGGGAAGAAGCGCGACTATTCCTTCAAAATGAACATCGACACTTCCAAGGCGGAAGAAAAGCTGACCCGCGTGAAGGGAATGCTCACCGAAATCAGGGAATTGTCGCGCGGCATCAACCTTGTCATCAATGCCGGGCAACCGCTTGACAGCAAACGAATCAAAGCGCAAACTAAAGCACTACTGGATAAAAAGGCGCTTGAAAACCAGAAAACCTTAACGAAAAACACGGCGGCGGCATCGGTCAAAAGCATACAGGAAACACAGAAAACCCTAACCAAGTCCATCGGCAAAATCAACGCCGCGCTTGTCAGCCTTGAAAAGGGACGGCAAATCAATATCGGCACGGATGCCGCCAAAGGCAGGCTGAATGAAGTTTTATCCCTTCTGACCCGGATAAAAACAGCGGTGGCAGCAACAATGAATGTAAAAATGGCGGTGTCGCATGTTGCCGCTCCGGGCAGCTTGAAATACGCCCCTTATGCCGTTTCCACAGGCAAAACAGCTCCCATTTCCAACAAAGCCAATGCAAGGTTGCAGGAAAAGCTGTACGCCAACAAACTATTGAATGAGCAACGCCTGTCGTTCCGGCAGCAGGAAGCCGCCCAAAAGCAACAGCGGCAGGATGCCCTCGCCGCCGCCCGGCGCATGGAACGGGAACAGGCTCAACTGTTGAAACAACAGGAAGCCCTGCGGAAAAAATCCCTTGCCGACGAGCAAAGACAACAGCGGGAAGCCGAACGGCAACGGCAGGCGAACGCTATGGCTTCCGTCCGCAGCATCCGCCGTCAGGCGGGCATGGAAGAATCCCTGTACGGAGGCAAACGCCGCGCCGCCATCAACCGCCTGCAATACAGCCGTCCGCCGTCTATGCGCAACATGCCCTTTGCCTACATGTTCAACGCTTACATGGCATACGGACTTATCCGCAAGGAAATTACCGAAGCTGTCGAGTATTCCAATATCATGGAGACGGCGCACAGCATCCTGAAGGTAGCCGATACGGACTTGACGACCTTTGAAACCCGCTTCAGCCAAATGGCGAAATACGTCCGGCAAATCGGCGTGGAGACCAAGTTTACCGCCATTGAAGTAGCCGGAGCGGTCAAGTACCTTTCCATGGCGGGCATGGGCGTGGATACGATACTCAACTCCATCCGTCCGATAACCAACCTCGCCCTGATAGGCGACAACGACGTTTCCCTGATAGCCGACCTTGCCACCAACATTATGGCGGGCTATGACATTAAAAGCGAAAGCATGTCTTCGGTAGCCGACATACTTGCTTCCTCTGTATCGCGCTCCAACGTAAACATTGTCGAAATGGCGGAATCCTTCAAAATGGCGGCAGGCTATATGAAACTGGCTGGCGTGGACTTTACGGAAACTTCCGCCGCTATCGGCATACTGGGTAATATGGGTATCAAGGGGACTATGGCGGGTACTTCGCTCCGCGCCATGGCTACCCGTTTTGCCAAGCCCACGCGGGAAGCGCGTAAAACGCTCGGCAGGCTGGGCGTGGAATTTACCGAACACCGCGATGTTTACGGCAAGCAGGTGGAACACCTGCGCCCCCTTTCGGAAATCTTTGCCGATTTGGAGCGCAAGGGGGCGACGATGGCGGACATGCAGGCTATTTTCGGGAAAATCGGGGGCAACGCCGCCATGATGTTTATCAAGAACCACGATAAACTGGCGGAACTCGCTTCCCAAAATAAAGCCTCGCAGGGCGTCTCCGACGAACTTGCCAAGGTCAAGCAGGAAACCACCAAAGGGCTTTGGTATCAGACTACTTCCATGTTCAGCGAAAGTTTTATGCGGGGTTACGAATTGATGGAGCCGCAAATCCGCAGTGTTTTAAGGGATTTCCTTTCCAAGTTCCGGATGAAGGATTTTGCCAACGGCTTGGCATCCATCGGCAGGGTCTTGCTGGATATATTTTCCGTACTGGGCAATATCGCTACATGGTTTACCAAAAACTTCAACTGGATAGAGCCGTTGCTGTTTACCGGTATCGTTGCCACCAAACTTTTTAAACTTGCCGGAGCGATAACCAACGTAGGCGTGGCTATGGGCTTTCTGGGCAAGCAGTCCCTTGCTTCCTCCGCCCTGCAAGGCATTAGCGGATTGGTTGGCTTGGGCGGACTTCGGGGAATGTCCTTTACCAATAAGCGCAGCCTTGTTTCCGCCTTGCAGTTGGCAGGGATAAACGGCAAGGGCGCCATGACACAGGCGCTGGCGAGTATGGGCATGGCAGGGGGAACAAACGCTTTGCTTGCCCGCGGCGCAGCAGGCGGACTGTTTGCTTCGCAGGTATCTACCGGAGGCGGGCTTGTCGGCGCGGGGGCTTCAATAGCAGCTATCAGCACGGGGGCAGTAGCGGCTACCGCCGGAATAGCCGCTCTGGTCGGCGTGATGGGCTGGCTGGCGTACAAGACATGGAAAGTCAAGGAAGCCAAAGACGCCATGCTGGAGGAAATCGAAGCCAACCGCAAATACCGCTATCCATCTATAGAAGCCCTGTACAACTCTCTGAATGAAACTTACAGAAAGGCATTAGACACGAAAAAGGCGGTCGATGACTTGACGGCGGAAAAAACGATAGAAGAAGCCAGCGGACATAAAATCGGGGCCTTTACCGGCAACTGGTGGGCGGCAGTTTTGGGAAGCATGGCGGCAGGACAAAGCTACGGCATGAGCCAGCCGTTATACACTTATGGAGACGCCTATCAAGACGATACTCGTGCAGCCATTACCACGCTGGCGAAAAAGGACAGTCAAACCCGTATCAATGCCGCCTTTGCCGAGTTTGGAAAAATGAAAACGGCAACAGAAGTCGGCGCTTTTATCCAAACCGTCAGGACAAAATACGGTCAGGGGGAAAATACATTGGATAAAAGTCTGTGGACGGTGGGTAAAGACGGAAAAATTTCCTATAAAAAAGGCATAGGCGAGCTGAAGGAATCCGACGCCGTTAAGACTTATGACTACCACCGTTACCAGAATACCATTACCGTGCCTGAAATTACCCGTGCCGCAGGAGTGTACCGCTCAGCCATCATGGATTTTGCCGGAGCCAAAGCTTTTATGCAAAAGGGTGGCTTTGACTTTGCAGGACTGGAAGCTAAAGGTTTTTTCCTGAACGATAAGGGGCAGTGGGCGCAAAAAACTTTGGGGAAGAACGCCACCGAAAAAGAACGGCAAGACCAGTTAGCCAATTATATGCTTGTCCACGACAGTTTAGTCAAATTCACTTCCAGCTTGCGCAACACCATGGGCGGCTCTACCGAAGCGGCTGAAAACATCCTGAAAACGGCGGGCTTTTCCCCGCGCCTGTATTCTAACGAACCTGACTACAACGACACAAGCCCGTGGAATGCCAACGGCATTACCAACGACAGTTTGTCCGGCGCGGACGACGGCAGGGCGGGCGGTAATTATTCGGGAACGGGCAAACTTTCTTCCACCGCGCCTAAACAGGTTATCGTCAATATCACTAATCTTTTAAGCGTGGAGGCGATAAAACTTATGCAGACTAAGGAAGGAAACAATCCCGAAATTCAGGACTTAAAGGAACAGTTGGCGCAGGCGCTGATTGATGTGGTGCATGATTTTGATGCAACATGGCATGGCTAAATTGATAATAATGAATTTATTATGGACATTTTAGGACTTACAAAAGCAACCCTGCTTTCCGGCGGGGTGGTATCACACGGCAGCGTTACGGGCTACGTTTCCGATGCGGCGCGTCGTGCGCTCGGCATTGGGCTTGCCCACTTCGAGGACGGGGCGGTGCATTATTTTTCCAAAAATGCCGATTTATTGGGGCGGGCGGTGGTGCAAAGCGCTTACCAGACGGCTTACGGAGCGTTGCGCAGTTATCCCCGCTTTTTGAAATACTGGGAACAGGTGGAACGAGACAAGTACCTTCAAACCATGTCCCAGACTTCCGCTGCCAACAAGACCGGACAATACTACCAGCTGATACAGGAACAGAAAGCCGTCGCCCAAAAGAAAAACCACACCGATACCATTGTCGGCAGGGTTGTCGAAGACTTTTTGGAACTTTCCATTGCCGGCGACGGCTGCTACTACGACAAGGAAACAAGAAAAGTGGAGAGCAACAGCAAATACGGCTTGGTAACTTTTGTCGATTTGCAGCCGCAGGTGCAGGTATCCAGCAAAAACAATATCGTGCTGACAACGGTGCAGGGCAGGGACTATACCCGCAAGGA
>NZ_BAAHWV010000079.1:0-4190 GCF_054601255.1 Viscerimonas tarda
GTATCTCAAACAAGGGAGGTTTCACTTTTCAATCCTACTCCTTTTTTATCAAATGCTGCAAGTCAGGGTCGGCAGCAATTCGCGACAATTCTTCGGCAACAATCTGTTTCACATCGGCTTTGATTTGGTTGTAGTTGCGTTCAATTTCCGCCTGCATGGTGTCGTTGCCGTCCCCATCGCAGAAATCAAGAATTTCGGGGATTTTTTGGTAGGCTTTTGTTTCGCGGGCAACGGCGGCATTATCCACCACAATTTCGGCGTGGAAAATCTTTTGTTCTATCCGCTCGTCGAAATTGTCGGACACTGCGCCCACAAACATTCCCTGCGTTAAATTACTGATTTTAGAGGCGGGTATCAAACTGTCCAACTGTGTGGAAATGGACGTTGATTTGTCCTGTCGGTTAATCGTCATGGATTGACGTTTTTGCAACACCTTTCCGAAACGCTCGGAAAGATTCTTTGCCGATTCGCCAACTACCTGACCGCTGAAAATATTGCCTACGGTATTCATCACAACGGCTGCTTCCTTGTCGCCGTAGTCGCGTTTTAACTGCGAAAAGTCTTGAAAGCCCAGACAAACGGCAACCTTATTGCTTCGGGCGGTGGCTATCAGGTTATCCAAACCGCGAAAATAAATCGTCGGCAACTCGTCAATAATCACACTGCTTTTTAACTGCCCTTTCTTGTTGATTAACTTGACAATACGACTGTTATACAATCCCAATGCCGCCGAATAAATATTTTGACGGTCGGGGTTGTTGCCTACACAAAGGATTTTCGGCTCATCGGGATTGTTGATGTCTAACGAAAAATCATCGCCGGTCATTACCCAATATAATTGCGGACTTATCATTCTGGACAAGGGGATTTTAGCACTTGCTATCTGCCCTTGGAGCTGGTCTTGCGCACCCCCTTCCCACGCATCCAGAAAGGGACTTAAATAGTTCTCCAACTGCGGATAAGAAGTGAGTATCGGGAAAATATCGACATACTTTTGGTTGAGAAATTCAATGGTGTGGGGAAAGGTGCAATACCTGCCGTTTTGAAAGATTTTGAGATACCAAATTATTGCTGCTAAAAGGATTATCGGACTTTCTACAAAAAAGTCGCCCTGCTTTTGAATCCAAGTTTTGTTCAAATTTAACATTATTGTATAGGCGCTTTCGTATGCGTCCGAAATATCCGTCATAAACGCCGGATTTATCGGGTTGCAACGGTGCGACTTGCGCGGATTGTCGAAATTGATAACATAGAATTTCGGCTTAACCTTGTATTTATCAAGGTTATTCATCAGAGTGTTGTACGCTATCACACTCAAGTCGTCAAACTTAAAATCGTAAATGTACATTGAAAAGCCTTTCTGTATCTGCTGTTTAATGTAATTATTGACTACTGCATAACTCTTGCCCGAACCCGGAGTGCCGAGTACGATAGAGGCGCGGAACGGATTGACAATGTTTATCCATCCCTTGTTCCACTTCTTTTTATAGAAAAATCGTATCGGCAGATTAACCGAATACTCGTTTTCCATCAGCCGCGTTTCCTGCATAAAACTTTCGTTTTCGAGGTTAAAAACATCGTCCATTAAATTATTCTTTAACAGGCGGCTCATCCACAGTCCCGCCATCAGCAAAAGAATGTAGCCGACAGTCAAAGTAAAAATGTAAAATCCGGTGTTGGCGACCAAAGGCAACGGCAAATGCAGTAGCCACCAATTCAGAAAAAAGAAGATAAAGCCGAAACAAAGGCACAGCCATATATTGCGCCACTTAATCTTTTCCTCCTTTACGCCTTTTGTCCCCAAACAGGATAAAGCCAAAAACACAACGGCAAAGATTTTCGTCCAAAGAATGGATGAAAAAAGTCCCGTTGTACGGTTAAAATTCATCAGGATTTTATCGACAACGCCGATATTTACCCCGCACTCCACAATGTATTGGTAACAAAACCAATAGACATTAATCACACAAAATAAAATACTTATGGCTCGCATAAATTCCATCGTTTTTGCAAGACCTCTTAAATCATCTTCCTGTTGCATAATCTTAATTTTTAATAGTTTATAATCTTCTTTGTTTTCTTTTTTTCTTTTTCAAACGGCGGATAAAGTTTTGTTCTTCAATTTCATCGCCCGGAGTTTCGGACGAAAAAAAGTTAAACAAGCCGCCGATGTCTGAACCTTGATTTTCATGATTAAAGGATTCGCTTGATTTTTTGTCGGTATCATTGAAATCCTGTTTCTGAGCGTTAAACAAATCATTGAACACATTTGCCGAAAATTCCTTGCCCAGACGAGAACCGTTGAACACGCACTTTTGCTCGTGGTCTATAAAGGTTGCGCCGTAAATTCTGCCCTGTTCATTTTCTCTAAATATTACGGAAATGCCCTGTTTAGCCAACGCGCCTTCAAAGTCGGCGCGGCGTTTTGAGGTAAGCATCACTGCCGAAATAACTTTTTTGCTGCGTTCTTTCAGGTGTTTACTTTTGATAATTTCCGCCGATTGTTCCATACGCTTTTCCAATGCTTCAATGCCAACGGATTTTCCAAAAAGCGAAGATTTGAACGGATTACCTGTTTTTTCACCCTTTTTATTCAATGCGGAATAAATCAATCCTTTATATTCTTTGCCGCCAATTTCGCCTTTCACTTCCTCTACTCCTATATTATATAAGGTAAGCAGGGCGCGATATTCCTTCAAACTTTGAAAATGGTAGTCCTTAGCAATGGGGCGGATTACATTGGCGATTTGGTGCTTTATGTCGCCGTTTTTGTAATTAACCGGTTTCAGGGACAACAGGGACGATTGGGATTTTTGTTTTTGGTCGGCGGGAATTAGCCCGTATTTCTGTTCGAGGTCGCGGCAAATATCCATCGAACGGCGGCGTTCAAAGTTGCCGTCAATCTTTCGTCCGTTCTCGTCAATGCGCAAAGAAACGATATGAATGTGCCTGCGCTCAATGTCCTCGTGCTTATAGACGATAAAAGGCTGGTCGCCGTAGCCCATTTTTTGCATATAGGTCTGGGCGATTTCCGATAACTGTTCATCGGAAACTTTGTCTTTCGGGTCGGGGTTTATGGACAGGTGAATGACCGGTTTTTCCGTCCGTTTGTTTGCCAGAAGGTAGTTTTCAAAGGACAGCAAACAGGTGGAAATATCAAAATTCCCGTCTTTCGGCTCTATCATTTTATTGGTAAAAATGACTTGCGCATGTTTCTCATCAACCTTGTTCTGGTTGTAGGAAAGTGCGCCGTAGAGGTTATTGCTTGAACTGATTTTTGCTATCATAATATTCAATTACGAATTAAAAATTACAAATTACGATTCAGGTAATTGCGTTCAAACTCTGCTGTCAAGTCCTCGATTTTCTGTTGAAAGGCTACTAATTCTTTTGTTGCCTGCTCCAATTTATAGAGGAAAGCAAGGGCTTTTTTCTCTGTAAAAGTGGATTTGATAGCCTTTACAACCTGATTGTAATTCATGCCGATTGCGCGGAATTGTGCGTGAAATGTTGTCAGTCGCATATAATAATCCATCGCCGCCTTGTCGATTTTGACTACCTTCAATTGCCGTTCAAAAATACAGGCGGTTATGAAATGCGCCCTGTCCTGCAAGCCCGACTGTTCAAAAAGCGTCAGGAAGCGGGCAAAGTCCGCATCGTTCAGATTGATGGCCAAACGGTGGCGGCAGGGGTCGGCTTTCGGCTTGCGCCCAACTTGCTTGGGCTTGTTCTTTTCTGTTGCCATAGCATTATTCAATTACAAATTAAAAATTACGATTAAAAACGCCGACTTCGGAGCGCGTTTTTGCCCCCTGCAAGGGCAAGTGTTTTCAGGCACTGAAAATATTTTGAGGAACTCAAAATACAACTTGCCGTTTGCAGGTGCAAACAAAATTCCGCTATCGCGGAATTGGGCGTCAGCCCTATTGACTTTTATATTAGCCAAACTGACTTTCGCCCTGCCAGTTTTCTCTGCTTTATCTCTTGTTTTTAGTATCATAAAAAACAGTTTTTAGAAATCCGCTGCAAAGTTAGAGGGCTGTTTTCAGAAAATCGGCAGGTTGGGGGTGGCAAACCCCTGCCACTCTCGGTGCAAACCCCTGCCACTTGTTAAAAGGCAGATAAATACACAGTTTTTTCTATATTCCTTTGCAGCCGTAAATCAGTAATTATTAATGGAAATAATGAAA
>NZ_BAAHWV010000080.1:0-4142 GCF_054601255.1 Viscerimonas tarda
GGAGATACTGCCGTTATAGGTGCTTCCGCCGACAACAAGCGCCGTATCCACTTTGATTTGTCCGGCGCTCAATGTGCCTGTATAGATGCCGTTGGCATCGATGGTTGTAGTATATTTTTCGGAAGACCTCAGATCAAAGACGGTTGCGTAAGCGATGCGCCATTCCAACGGAGCATCTTCGGTACCGGCATTTCCGGTAATGGCAAAAAAATGGGTTGAAGAAAAACTCGCCGTACCGCAGGAAACTTTACAAATATATTCGTACCATTCGCCTGTTCCTGCGGTCGGTGTAAGCCATTTTTGAACGCCTCCCGTGCCGATGCTGTTGGTATGGAAGGTCAAGTTCCTTCCTGTGGGAATTTTGGCAATAATCCGCGTGATAAACACTTTCCGGTATGCCGTTGATGTTCCGAAATTAAATCCCCCGCAGTACGGACTTGCTTCTCCCCTGTTTTGGATGACCAATACCATTTTACTGTCGTTGGGTGCATTGGAGTCACCGGTTCGGGTAATGGAGACTGTTCCGTTTCCCAAATTATTATATATATTGATGCTATTGTTTCCGTTGTAAAAAGTAGGGTCGCGGTAAAGCATTCTGCCGAATGCCATGGCACATGCCAATTCTTTGGCGGCATCTATACCGCCCGTCCAATTCAAGGATACCGCAGATCCAAAGGTTACGTTTCCCGAAGTGTCCCAACTGATATTGCCTCCGGCCACAGCTCCCGCGCCGGTGGAATCCAACCGCCACTTATATCCGCGAAGACCGTTAGAACCTATCGTGACAGCGCCGGAGCCGGAAGTATAAGCGCCGGACGTATTGGCTTTCGTTCCACGGAAAATACTGTCCGTATCAACCGTCCAGCCGGCAATGTAGTTGGCAGCTCCGAAACAGGCGATGCCGGAACCGGAAGCGTTGGTGGCAAGGAATCCGAAATCACCGTCTGAATTGTAATATAATTGTGACCTTTGCCCGGATGTCGGTCCGGCATTAGCCCCATATACGACAACACGCCTGTTGGCGTTGTCCAGCACAATATGCGTGTTCGACAGCGAGCCTGAATTGATAGTCCAGCCGCCTATCTTTCCCTGTGTAAAAGTACAGGACAGGCCGTTGATATAATCCGTATTGATAATGCTTGATTTAATACTTGCAGCATCCAATTTGGTAGCCGCAATGCTTCCGGCGGCTATCCGGTCGGCGCTTAACGTTCCTGTTGTAATGCTGCCTGCGTTAATGGCGACGGCATTGACCTGGGAGGCAGTCAGTGTTCCTGTATAGATACCTGTCGATGAAATTTGTGTCAGCTTGGGATAGGAAGATCCGCCCAATGCGGTCGTAATACTGTTAACCGGAGTCATCCAATTGAGTGATACGGAAGAAGCAAAACTTACATTGCCCGAAGCGTCCCATGTAATATTGCCGCTTGCTACCCGTCCCGAACCATCGTTGTTTAATTGCCATTTCGTTCCGTTTTGAATGGAGCCGTCAGAGGTCAGAGAAACATTGTTTTTCCAGATTTTTGAATTGTCAAACGCCCAGCCTGCTATCCGGTTATAAACTTCCTTGGAGCCGGAGAGGGTATAATTGGCCGAAAGGCAAAAATATTCCGTATTGTCCCATGCCATCATCTGTATGCCGATAAATCCGGTTTTGACCGTATTTCCCGAAGCTGCTATCTCACCCATTACGAAATGTCCGGCATTATTGCTTTGGTGCCAGGTCATGGTCAGTCCGTAAGGTCTGTATCCGCAGTTATACCAATATCCCGAACCGGCGGAAGAAGAACGGATTTGGAGAGGAATGGCTCCCACAATGCCCAGGTTGTCTGTTGTAATGCTGTCCGTCTTGATATTCCATCCACCGATTTTCCCGCGTATAAACGAGCAGGTCAGTCCGCTGATATAATCGGCGTTGATGATATTCGCCCGGATACTTGCCGCTTCCAGTTTTTCCGCCTTGATGCTTCCGGCAGCTAACAGGTCAGTATTGATAATTCCGGCTGTTATCTGATAGGCGCTTAATGTACCTGTGTATATTCCGGCATTGGTAATTTGTGTCAGTTTGGGATATGTCGCCCCTCCCAAACCGGCTACAATTTCCTTGATGGGAGTTGACCAGTTCAATACAACCGAGTTGCCGAAGGTAACATTTCCTGCGGCATCCCATGAAATATTTCCTCCGGCAACAGCGCCTGCACCGGTGGCATCCAGTCGCCATTTGAATCCCCGGATACCGGTTGAGCCGATAGTTATTGCACCTGATGCGGAAGTGTATGCTCCCGGTGTATTGTTTTTCGTTTCCCTGAAAATGGAATCGGCATCTATTGACCAACCGCCGATTTTTCCTTTGGTTACGTCCAGGGTCAAGGCTTCGATGTTGGCGGCGGTAATAAGGCTTGCTTTCAATGCGGCAACATCTATTCTTGCAGCCGCAATTGTTCCGGCAGTTATTTGCGTTGCATTGAGATTGACTGCGTCCACCGTATTTGCCGAAAGCGTTCCGGTAAATATTCCGGTGGCATCAATATAAGTGGAGCCTATCCATGCAAGGGCGACTTCCGAGCCAAATTCCACTTTGCCGGTTGTCGCATTGTATTTAATGTATTGGTTTCCACGTCCAAGCTGTGCATTGCCGCCATTATCGACAAAAAAAGTCCTATTTCCGTCCTTGAAACCATAGATGCCGTCTATCGTTTCAGTTACCACCTGTCCGGAAGCATTCAGCGCACTTAAAGCAAAATGCCCCAATGCCACGCCGGTCAATGTGCCGTTGGCATTTTTAACGCCTGCAAAAATTTTGGGCGTAATGACCGAATTTCCACCAATCAGGGTTTTGCCGGTATCCCAGTCCGATACCCAATCCAACAGGTTGGCATCCACGCCCGCCGGTCCGGTTGCGCCGGTTTTGGCTTTCGACCAGACAAAAGACACGGAATAGGTTTCGCCTTTGATTACAACCGGTATCGTAATGATTCCGGTGTCTGCCAAATTAGTGGTGTTTGCCGCAACGCTGTAAGCAATGGTTTTATTGGTATTATTAACCGTGACGGTGGAAAATCCGGTGGGTTTGGTAATCGTTCCTATGGTAAAATCCGTAACATTCACACCGCCAAGGGTGACTTTCAGGGTGGAGGTAAAAGTTACGGCACTGACAATCGTTCCGGTATTGGCTGCTGCAAACACATATTCGGAAAGCGATTGATTTATCGTATAGGCATCCGTCTGCGTATAAACGGTTGCCTGTCCACAGGCGATCAGTTCCTTTGCCATGGTTTATTTTGAAATCTCGCACATCAATACGCCTTTGCCCGTTACATCGGCTTTGGCAACGGTAATGGATTTGCCGGTATAGGTTTTGGCAACGGCTGTACCTGCCGCATTCCACAGTTTCCATGTATAGGTGTATTCCGTTCCTGTCTCATCCAATTCTTCCCCGTTACGATACAGTACAGCCTTGGCATCTACATCGTTGGCATCGTTTTTAATAACGAAACCCTTTTGGCTGACAATATCCACCGTGACAGGGTCGGACATGTCCGAAAAGGAAATAATATCGCAAACCACCTTGTTGGCGGAAGCATTGCCGGTGGAAGTGTCCGTATCCTTTATGGCGCACTTGAAAGTTTCAAAGTTAAGAATAGCGTTGGCGGTTATGGTTATTTCGTTGGTTGTCCATCCTGCCGTTACGCCCCTTTGGTTGCTTGAAGTCAGGCAGGACCAGCCCGCGCCGAGCATGGAATTGTATTCGGGACATTTGACCGCAGTCCCCGAAGCGGCGTCGGCGGTCAGGGCGGAAGTCAGTGTAACCACTTTCGTACTGCTGTTTACTGACGAAATGGTATAAGCGGGCGTACCGATAACGATTTTGCCTCCGGCTTCCATATTGGCGACGGAAGTGACGGTTACGGTGGTAGCACCTGTTGCAGCGGCAGCCGACAGGGTGGTGTTGGCAAAAACGGCGGAATCCTTAATGCCCCAGCAATAGGTTACGTTGGTGGTGTCAATGGTAGCGCCGCGCCACAGGTCGCAGTGCGCTTTCAGGCTGGCTACTTCATCGTTGCGGAAAATAATGCCGTCCGGTGCGTAGGCTACCGCGCAGATAATAGCCCCCGCTGACTGGTGCTGTGTAAACTGTATTT
>NZ_BAAHWV010000081.1:0-4121 GCF_054601255.1 Viscerimonas tarda
TTAGTTGTTTTCCGGTAAGCGGTGTGAACGACTATCTCGCCCGGACGGACAATGTTGACGTCCATCTTCATGCGCATCTGGAAAAAGAAAAGTTCGGAGTTGGATTGCAGGCGGTCTACTTTCAATACCTCGGTATCGTTGGCGTAGTCCACGCCCATCCAGATGTTGGATTCCATGCCGGTGGTAAACTCGCCCAGTACGATGGTGTGTTCGGGAATCCCCACAATGGGAATAATCCGCTTGCCCTTGAAGCGGTAGCGGTTTACCTCGGTGTTTTCCGAATACTTGACCTGCTTGTCGGAAATATACTGGTCGTAGGCATCCCATGCATCCCAGCCTGTGATAAAGCTCAGTCCCGATTTCTTGCGGATTTGCTTGGGACACTTGCGCCACATGGCGTAAAGCGCCTGTTCGACGGCGGCGCCGGTTGGCAGTTCTGTTGTGCCTGAGATAATCGCCTGACCACCCGCAATGGTTTCCGCATCGGTAGCGTTTACGTTGTCAATGACGCGCTTGATAACGCCGTCAAAGTATTTTTCCTTGTTTTGGCCGATATGGATGCAGCCCGCAGGATTGGTAATGCCTGCTGCCGCTTCGCCGCCCTTGGCGGAAGTCCAAATGGCGTTGCCAATGTACTCGTTCTTCTTGTCCATCAACAAGCGCAGCATCGTTGCCTGAATTTTCGGGTCCAATTCCCTGAAAACAAGGTTGCCGTCCGGCTGCGCAAAGCGCCAGTATTTTTCATAGTCCCGTGGGTTAAATTCGAGGTAAACCATAAATTCCTGCGGTTCCAGGTAGCGTTCGGTAAACTTGTATTCGTTTTCCCCGTTCGCCCCTTTCTTTCCGTGGTTGCTGGTCGGGGTCGGGACATTGTCCTGTATAATATCCCCCAGCTTGATAGCCGGAAGAGTGTATTTGTGCTGGATGCCGCTTTTGATATGGATAAGCCCTTCCCTGAAGGTATCGTTGCCCTGCGCGGTATAGGTCAGCAGGTCTTCGAGGACTTCCCCGGCATAGCCGTTCTGCAAAAATGTAACTGTATCTGCCATTGGTAATTCTGCTTTACTTGAGTTTCTTGAACTGGAAATTTTCGCCGACTACGGTTTTCACCTGTTCCGCCATTTTTTCCCCGGCGGTTTTCGCGGCCTCCTGCGCAGCCGAAGAAGCCGCCTGTACATTGGCGGGGTCGGCGGCTATTTCCCTGCTGATTTTATCGGGAACCGGAATGGAATTGAGCGTTGTTTCGGCCAGTGTAAAATTGGCTTCCGCCATCTGCACCCATTGCGCCTCGTGGGTTTTGTCAATCCGCCCGTCGGTAACGGCGGCTTCTACCAGCGCCTTGATTTTCGACTTCTTTTCTTCCGCTTCCCTGTCCTGATAGGTTTTCAGCGAATCGGACAGGTCGTCCTTTTCCTTTTGCAAGTTGGCAATGGTAGCTTCCTTGCCGGCAATAACCGTATTGGCGTCGCTGAGCGCCTTGACTGTTTCCGACAGGCGGGCTTCCACACCGATAAGCGTGGAAATCCTTGCCATTACGTCTTTGATTTCGTAGCCGTCTTTCAATCCGAGCGAGGCGGCGACGGCGGCATATTCGAACAGGTTCTTTTCGTCGTTCATTGAATCGTTGCGTTTTTGTTTAAGAGTAGGGGGCGGATTAAAAAAGGGTTTATTTTCCGGCGGTAAATTTTCGGTTTCGGCGCTGATGCGGGAAAAGACGGACTGGATGTCGGTTACATTCTCCAGTCCGGAAATCTCGTTTTTTACCTTGTCGCAAAGTTGCCTGGAGGTGCGGATAACATTTTCCTGCGGGATAATTCCGGCTTTAACGGCGGCTTTGGCGTCGAAGAACGTGCCGTCCCTGCCCGCTTCGCCCTTCATAATCGACTCGACATGCTCCTTGGTCAAGCCGAAGCGCTTGCGGTAAATGGTGGTAATCTGCCTGGTAAAGGCTTCGATTAAATCCGAAGCTTCCGAGTCCCCACCCTCCGGCAGGAAAGGGTTGTGTATCATCAGAATGGAATAATCCCGCATGAGAGACTTGTTTCCAGCCGCCCAGAGGATGGAAGCCATCGAAGCCGCCATGCCTTCGATAATGCATTCGGTCGGGACGGTAGAGTTCTGAATGGTGGAATACACCGCCATGCCGTGCAGCACCGAGCCGCCTTCGCTGTTTATCAGTACGCGGATAAGTTTGGGGCGGATACAGCATTCTAAGTAGTCGAACTCGCTGTTAAACTGAGAGGCGGATTCTTCGGTTATACGTCCAAAAAAACGGATGCTTGCCGCTTCGCCGCCTTGCACCGCACTTACGATATGCTTGAAATTTTCCGTATTCATTGAAACTGTTTTTTCAAGAATAGGGAGGAAAAGGCTTTAATGGTTTTTACTGACCGAAAATGATTGAAAAAGTGGTATTTTTGCAGGTGAGAATTATTAAAACTTTCAAATATTGCGAGTTTTAATAATTTACGATATCTTTGTGGTCGTAATTAAAATGGTAGAACAATGAGACATTGGATAGAACGGAAGGATTATTTAGACAAACTGCTGTCATACAGAGAAAAAGGCATGATTAAAGTGGTTACGGGATTACGGCGGTCAGGCAAATCGACATTGTTAGAATTGTTTAGAAATCGCTTGTCGCAATCAGGCGTTTCGCAGGAGCAAATCATTTTCTACGATTTTGAACTGCCCGAATCGTATCTTGGCAAAACATGGGATTCTCTTTATTTTGAGATAAAAAACCAATTGCCAAGTGAAAAGATTTCGTATATTTTCCTTGATGAAGTGCAGAATATCAACGGTTTTGAAAAGTTGGTTGACGGACTTTATGCTACCGCAAATACGGACGTTTATATTACCGGCTCAAATGCCAATCTGCTTTCGGGCGAACTTGCAACGCTGTTAAGCGGAAGATACATAGAGATTTCCATTCTTCCGTTTTCGTTTTATGAATATCTGCAAGCGCGAGAAATTGACACAGCCAACAAATACTTGAATTACGAAATGCTGTTTTTCGATTATGTGAACGAAACATCCATGCCCAAAGGCGTAGAACTTCGCAACGGCGGTTTTGACAAGGTTTACGAGTATCTCAAATTTCTGTATGCTACCGTTGTGGAAAAAGACATTATGAAACGGCACACGATTTATGATAAACGCGCCTTCGGAAATGTAACGAAATTTATTGCCGGAAACATGGGTAATCAAGTATCGCCAAGCAGTATTTCAAAATCGTTAAAGGCTGACAATCAAAATATTCATAACACAACGGTTGAAAATTATTTGGCATATCTGACCGAATGTTTTATGTTTTATCAGGTCAATCGTTTCGATATAAAAGGGAAAAAGCAGTTGGCTACGCAGGAAAAATACTACATTGTCGATTTGGGTTTTCTGAACGTGCTGATTGGCAGAGAAAAAACGACCGACCGGGGGCATATTCTGGAAAATATCGTTTATCTCGAACTGCTCCGGCGCGGCTATAAAGTTTGGACAGGCTCGTTGCGCAATGCAGAAGTTGATTTTGTTGTTAAAAACAAATTTGGCGATATAGAATATTATCAGGTTTCGTGGAATATTGACAACGAAAAGACTCTTGAGCGAGAGTTTAGTCCTCTGGAAACGATAAAAGACAATTATCCAAAATTTTTGTTGACAACGGATTCTTTCCCTCAAAATCGAAATGGAATTACTCACTTAAATGTTTTTGAGTGGTTACTCAATCAGAAAACATAAATACAACAAGCAGGTAAGATTCAAAAGCGTGTAAACTAATATTTCAGTATTCTTATCAATCTTCTATTTTACTTACATCATCTTCCTCCAAATTTCCATCTACCGAAGGCTCAAATCCTGAAACGTCCTTATAAACCGGCTCCGGATGATTCTCGTGTCCGTCTCTGTCGTTTTCCGGCGCGTCGCTGTGGTTGGTAAAGGGCGGCATTACCAGATGGCGGGGAACCCAGTTGCGGTATTTCCACGAGGATGTTTCCCGGAACCATACCTCATAGTCAATCCAGTAGGCTTGCAGCATGTTCGTAGTTGTGGGCATGTCGAAATAAGTCAGGTTGCAACGTTCGTTGAGCGCGGGTTCCGTATCCTTTGCATCCTGAATAGCT
>NZ_BAAHWV010000082.1:0-3828 GCF_054601255.1 Viscerimonas tarda
GTATTATTATCCTTACGGCAAGGTAATCGGCAATCAGGAGAGTTATGCCGAAGGCTTTCAACCTTATAAGTTTGGTGGTAAGGAGGCTGAGCCTATGTTTGGATTGGGCCTGTATGATTTTGAGGCCCGACAGCTGGACAAGGCAGTACCGAGGTTTACGACTATGGATCCTCATGCTGAAAGTTATTATAATTGGTCGCCTTATGCGTATGCAGCGAATAATCCGATTCGGAATGTTGACCCTACGGGAGAAGATTGGTATCAACATGATGAATCTGGAGCAACTTTTTGGGAGGACAGTTCTCTTGATTTCATTGAAAGGGGCGACCAACGATACCATAATATCGGACAGTACTATACCCAGCCAATAGACGATGGTATTACAGTTTTCTATGATCAAGACAAAGTAGCGGGAATCAATGAACCCTATTATTTTGAGCAAGCAGTAGAACGAGAACCGTCTTTTATGGAAAAATGGAGTGATTCTGATAATATTCTTGCCAATTTGAGTTATAACATTTTAAATGATGCATTTGTGTCAATACAGCCACTTACTTTTGGGCTAATAGGTGAAACAACAAATGAGTTCACAGGTGGTATTGCTCATACAAATTTAGATGGAACCACTAATTACAAAGGTATTGAGTCTTTTACAAATACTATTACATGGGCACTGCCGACCGGTGAGGCAAAAGTAGGTTTAGCACCTCTAAAGACACTAAATGCTGCTCAATTTTCCCATACATTTAAAGGTATTTTATCAGGATTAAAACCAGCAACAAGAGGAACAATTAATAGAACAATGAATACTGGGACGCGAGCCATTAATTCTCAAATTGGTAATGGAAATGCAGTTATAGTTCCGATTGGTATAGGATCATATTACAAATCTAAATAATATGAAAATATTAGTTATCATATTGGGGAACTTATTAATCCTAAGCCTTGGCGTTTTTCTTCGTTATTTACATAAAAGATATTTTCTGAAAGAGAAAGGAATAACATTTAGGAAATTATTTAATGGCAAACCCTCAAAATCCAAAGAATATGATTTGGAAAATTTTGAGAATGAAATCTCAAATAGAACATTTGGATGTTTATTTATCATCATAGTAGCTATTACATTATGGTTTCTCTCTTCTAAAATAGGATTTTAATGTAAAGGCGCCAAGGGGCAGAGATTGGAAGCCTACGACAAGTGGCGCTCGGCTTTATCGCTCGACCCTGTGGAGAACACGAACAGGCCGCAGTACGCACAGCCCAATGCCAATCTGAAACGAAACTATATCGGTAACATAGTTTACGAAAACAACTATGTGAAAAGAATTTTATTCGATAATGGCTATTTTGAGAACGGAAATTACTACTTTTACCTGCGCGATCACTTGGGTAATAACAGTGTGGTGGTGGATGCCAACGGTGTGGTGAAGCAACGGCTGTATTATTATCCTTACGGCAAGGTAGTTGGCAATCAGGAGAGTTATGCCGAAGGCTTTCAGCCTTACAAGTTTGGCGGCAAGGAGGATGAGCCGATGTTTGGATTGGGCCTGTATGATTTTGAGGCCAGGCAGCTGGATCCTGCGGTGGGGAGGTTTACTACTGTGGATCCGCTGGCGGAGAAGTATTATAGCATTAGTCCGTATGCATATTGTTTAAATAATCCTATTAATCGAATAGACCCTGACGGCAGAGCCGATTTTTGGGTTAATGGAAAAGTTGTAGGTAATGATGGAGTTGATGACCAACGAGTTTTGGCTGTTAGGACAGAGGCTCTTACAAAGAAAGAAGTAAAAGAAACAACGAAATTTATTAAAGCCAATTCAGGCAATGCGGAAGCGTTTCAAAATAATGGAATGGCTTATACAAATTCTATTGCAATAGAGTCTTCGGCAGACAACCGTCAAGCAATGGTAACGGAAGTAAGCAAAGATAACGGCAAAGGTGGAACCGCAGACGCAAATAACAGAGAATACGGCGGTTCTATTGAAAATGGGAAAGTAGTTGCAGCAACTCCAGGTGCGGTTGCAAATCCAAGTGTTGATGAAAGTGCAAGTATTATGTTGCCTGTTGGAAATCCAACATTTCATAGCCACCCAAGTGGTACAAGGTCTGAAGTCGTAAAAGAAGGTACAAGAAATTCTTGGTTTAATCAACCGCCTTCAACTACCGATAAAGACAATGCAGGAACTCATACGAATTATGTTTTTGGCAGAGGAAATGGAAAGGTTTATATTTATACTTCAAGTGGTGTTCATGCTGTTATTCCATTTAAACAATTTGTAAATCCTAAACGCTAAAACTATGAAAAAGATATTTCTTTTGATATTAGTAATGTTCAGCATTGTATCATTGTACGGGCAAAAAGATATTAGCGATTATCCTATACCTAAAAACCTCAAACAATGTTTCAACTTATTGAATAAAACGACAAAAAAAGAAATTATTCAATTAATTAAAACATTACCTGAGGACAGTATTGTTTCTAACAAAGATATTGACTACGAAATGGACTTTGGTTTTTATTGGTTAGGCGAAAATTCAAAGTTAAGACAGTATTTCAATAAAAAGGGATTATTCTTTGGTTTTGAAGTAGAAGAATCAATTCTTATTTCATATCACCGTTATTTGAATAATCAGGCAATAAATCTTAATCAACAGATAGAAAAATACAAATCAATACGCGAGAAAGAATTGTTAGAATACAATGAAAGGCAATGTAATTTACAGGAAACCAATCAGTTAAATAAAATGATAAATTCAAGTATAACCTCATATATCATTTGGAAGAATGATTTTGCAAAACGAGGAATTAGTCTGCTTGATACTTGCCAGCACTATGTTTGTAAAGATGGATTGCCTGCGGATTTTCCTTTTGACAGCATACAAAATGTTACTTTTTTCAGTTTGCATAATTTGAATGGATTACCTAAATCATTTCAAAAGGAATTAAAAAAAGGAATAAGTGCTTATTTTGTTTGGGTAAAACTAACAGACAAACAGTTTGTTATTACGGTTGGCGGTCGTGGTGTCAAACTTATGAAGAAAAACCATATAGGAATAAGCGTAAGCGATTGGGGTATTTTTACATACGAATACTCTTGTGAAAAACAAAAATGGTTACTTGTCAATGCTGACTACGGAGGTATTTAATCAAAAGCAGCCTGCTTTTTGCGGGCTGTTTCTTTTCGGTGCAGTCGCCAAGTCCGCAGCCGCGAAGCCACCCGAAAAATCCGCTCGCGCTCGCCGTTCCCGCAACTGACCGACCGCACAACACAACCAAAGTGCAGAAAAAAGAAATTGCGGCGCAGCCGCAAAAGAAAAAAGGGGGGGGGATTTTGCGGCTTCGCCGCAAGGAAAAAGTTGCGTTGTATATCAAATCCCAATACACCTACGACAAAAACGGCAACATGACCCATTTGTACCGGCTGTCGGATTTAGAGGTGGAAGACATGGTAATCAATCATAACGGGAATCAGATGTCGCACATTGCGGATTGGCCGACACTGTATCCCGATGAATATCCCGATTATTACGCTGTTTTCACCGACTACTCGAATGACGAAAACGCTCGATACGGCTACAACAAAAATGGAGCCATGACCGGCGACCCCTACAAGGGATCCACGTACAGTTACAATGCTTTGGGAATGCCGAAACAAGTATCTGTACCCGCCATATTGGGTACGATCGACTACAAATATTCGGCCACCGGACAGAAGCTTGAAGCCAATTACAAATGGCATACAGGCTTATCGCTCGACCCTGTAGAGAACACAAACAGGCCGCAGTACGCACAACCCAACTCCACCCTGAAACGAAACTATATCG
>NZ_BAAHWV010000083.1:0-3804 GCF_054601255.1 Viscerimonas tarda
TGTATTTTGAGTTCCTCAAAATATTTTCAGTGCCTGAAAACACTTGCCCTTGCAGGGGGCAAAAACGCTTCCGAAGTCAGCGTTTTTATTGAATACAATGTAAAATTTTAATGTTATGGCAACAGAAAATAAAAAAGCAAAGCAGGTGGGGCGCAAGCCGAAAGCCGACCCTTGCCGCCACCGCTTGGCGATTAACCTCAATGATGCGGACTTTGCCAAGTTCCTGACGCTTTTTGAACAGTCAGGCTTGCAGGACAGGGCGCATTTCATAACCGCCTGTATTTTTGAACGGCAATTGAAGGTGGTCAAAATCGACAAGGCGGCGATGGATTATTATATGCGATTGACGACATTTCA
This sequence comes from Viscerimonas tarda, assembly GCF_054601255.1. Lineage (NCBI taxonomy): Bacteria > Pseudomonadati > Bacteroidota > Bacteroidia > Bacteroidales > Dysgonomonadaceae > Viscerimonas > Viscerimonas tarda. Next base: position 358 of record NZ_BAAHWV010000083.1, read on the forward strand.
CGCACAATTCCGCGCAATCGGCGTGAATTACAATCAGGTTACAAAGGCTTTAAAATCCACTTTTACCGAGAAAAAAGCCCTTGCTTTCCTCTATAAATTGGAACAGGCGACAAAAGAATTAGCCGCTTTTCAACAAAGAATAGAGGACTTGACAGCAGAGTTTGAACGCAAATACCTGAATCGTAATTTGTAATTTTTAATTCGTAATTGAATATTATGATAGCAAAAATCAGCTCAAGCAATAACCTCTACGGCGCACTTTCCTACAATCAAAACAAGGTGGAAGACAAGCACGCGCAAGTCATTTTTAGCAATAAAATGATAGAGCCGAAAGACGGGAATTTTGATATTTCCACCTGTTTGCTGTCCTTTGAAAACTACCTTTTGGCAAACAAACGGACGGAAAAACCGGTCATTCACCTGTCCATAAACCCCGACCCGAAAGACAAACTTTCCGATGAACAGTTGTCGGAAATCGCCCAAACCTATATGCAAAAAATGGGTTACGGCGCCCAACCTTTTATCGTTTACAAGCACGAGGACATTGAGCGCAAACACATTCACATTGTTTCGGTGCGCGTGGATGAGAACGGACGAAAGATTGACGGCAACTTTGAACGCCGCCGCTCAATGGACATTTGTCGCGACCTCGAACAGAAATACGGACTAATCCCCGCCGACCAAAAACAAAAATCCCAATCATCCCTGTTGTCCCTCAAACCGGTCAATTACAAAAACGGCGACATAAAGCACCAAATAGCCAATGTAATCCGCCCTATTGCAAAGGATTATCATTTTCAAAGTTTGAAAGAATACCGCGCCTTGCTTACCTTATATAATATAGGAGTGGAAGAAGTGAAAGGCGAAATTGGCGGCAAAGAATATAAAGGATTGATTTATTCCGCATTGAATAAAAAGGGTGAAAAAACAGGTAATCCGTTCAAATCTTCGCTTTTTGGAAAATCCGTTGGCATTGAAGCATTGGAAAAGCGTATGGAACAATCGGCGGAAATTATCAAAAGTAAACACCTGAAAGAACGCAGCAAAAAAGTTATTTCGGCAGTGATGCTTACCTCAAAACGCCGCGCCGACTTTGAAGGCGCGTTGGCTAAACAGGGCATTTCAGTATTGTTCCGTGAAAACGAACAGGGCAGAATCTATGGCGCAACGTTTATAGACCACGAACAAAAGTGCGTGTTCAACGGCTCGCGTTTGGGCAAGGAATTTTCGGCAAATGTTTTCAACGATTTATTCAACGTTCAAAAGGATACAGATAAAAAATCAAGTGAATCCTTTAATCATGAAAATCAAGGTTCAGACATTGGCGGTATTTTCGATTTGTTTTCACCAGAATATTCGGCAGCGGACGAAATTGAAGAACAAAACTTTATCCGCCGTTTGAAAAAGAAAAAAAGAAAACAAAGAAGATTATAAACTATTAAAAATTAAGATTATGCAACAGGAAGATGATTTAAGAGGCTTGGCAAAAACAATGGAGTTTATGCGGGCGGTTAGTATTTTGTTTTGTGTTATCAATGTCTATTGGTTTTGTTACCAATACATTGTGGAGTGCGGGGTAAATATCGGCGTTGTCGATAAAATCCTGATGAATTTTAACCGTACAACGGGACTTTTTTCATCCATTCTTTGGACGAAAATCTTTGCCGTTGTGTTTTTGGCTTTATCCTGTTTGGGGACGAAAGGCGTTAAGGAAGAAAAGATTAAGTGGTCGAAAATCAACACTTTCCTGTTTTTCGGCTTCATCCTGTTTTTCCTGAACTGGTGGCTGCTGTATTTGCCGTTTCCACTCGTGGCAAACACTACGTTTTATGTGTTTACGCTCACTTTGGGCTATATCCTGTTACTCGTTGCCGGATTGTGGATGAGCCGCTTACTCAAAAACAACCTTTTAGATGATGTCTTTAATGTTGAGAATGAAAGTTTTATGCAGGAAACGAGGCTGATGGAAAACGAGTATTCAGTTAATTTGCCGACACGATTTTTCTACAAAAAGAAGTGGAACAAGGGATGGATAAACATTGTCAATCCGTTCCGCGCCTCTATCGTACTCGGCACTCCGGGTTCGGGCAAGAGTTATGCAGTAGTCAACAATTACATTAAACAGCAGATACAGAAAGGTTTCGCTTTATATGTGTATGATTTCAAGTTTGACGACTTGTCGGTTATCGCCTACAATACGCTGATGCACAACCTTGACAAATACAGGGTCAAACCGAAATTCTATGTTATCAATTTCGACAATCCGCGCAAGTCGCACCGTTGCAATCCAATCAATCCGGTGTTTATGACCGATATTTCGGACGCTTATGAAAGCGCCTACACAATTATGCTTAACCTCAATAAAACTTGGATACAAAAACAGGGCGACTTTTTCGTGGAATCGCCCATAATCCTCTTAGCTGCAATAATTTGGTATCTCAAAATTTTTCAAAACGGCAGGTATTGCACCTTTCCACATGCCATTGAATTTCTCAACCAAAAGTATGTCGATATTTTTCCGATACTCACTTCTTATCCGCAGTTGGAGAACTATTTAAGTCCCTTTATGGATGCGTGGGAAGGAGGAGCGGCTGACCAGTTGATGGGGCAGATTGCAAGCGCGAAAATCCCTTTGTCAAGAATGATTTCCCCGCAATTGTATTGGGTTATGACAGGCGATGATTTTTCTTTGGACATTAACAATCCCGACAAGCCGAAAATTCTTTGTGTCGGCAACAACCCCGACCGTCAAAACATTTACAGTGCGGCTTTGGGATTATACAACAGCCGTATAGTTAAATTGATAAACAAGAAAGGACAGTTAAAAAGTTCGGTTATCATTGACGAGTTGCCGACAATCTATTTTCGTGGTTTGGATAACCTGATTGCAACAGCGCGTTCAAATAAAGTCGCCGTTTGTTTGGGTTTTCAGGACTTTTCGCAGTTAAAGCGCGATTACGGCGACAAGGAAGCCGCCGTAGTGATGAACACCGTAGGCAATATTTTCAGCGGTCAGGTAGTCGGCGAATCGGCAAAGAATCTTTCCGAGCGTTTCGGAAAGGTGTTGCAAAAACGCCAATCCATGACGATTAACAGGCAGGACAAATCAACCTCCATTTCCACGCAGTTGGACAGTCTGATACCCGCTTCAAAAATCAGTAATTTAACGCAGGGAATGTTTGTGGGCGCAGTTTCCGACAATTTCGACGAGCGGATAGAACAAAAGATTTTCCACGCCGAAATTGTTGTGGATAATGCAAAGGTGGCCGCCGAAACAAAAGCCTACCAAAAAATCCCTGAAATTCTGGATTTCCGCGATGGGGACGGCAACGATACCATGCAGGCGGAAATTGAACGCAATTACAATCAAATCAAAGCCGATGTGAAACAGATTGTTGCCGAAGAATTGTCGCGAATTGCTGCCGACCCTGACTTGCAGCATTTGAT
>NZ_BAAHWV010000084.1:0-3683 GCF_054601255.1 Viscerimonas tarda
CGTTCCGTCCGGAAAGTCAATCCCGCAAAAGCGCAACGCCTCTTTGTAGGTTATACCATTGTTCCGCATTTGCATAAAATGTTCGTAAATCTTCGGTTTGTATTCTTTGAGAAAGTAAAAACGGCTGTCGCCTTTAATGTGGCAGCCGAACCCGCAAAATAGGCAGCCTGTCCGCCGCAGTCCCAAATCGTAAATCGGACTGTACGGCAAATTGAATTTGCGGATATAGGCCCAAATATCCTGTTCCGTCCATATTGATAATGGATAACTCGCAACCGTATTTGTTTCAAACGAATTACAGCCGTGTTGCAGCCATTTTTGCAAACGCAGACGGCTTTCACCCGCCATTGTACCGATAAGAGGAAACAAGCCCGTCTGCTTTTGAAATTTGACAAATGGCTTTTTCTTCAAAAAATAGCAACACCGCTCTGAAACATCAAAAGGCGCGTCAATCAAAAACTTCCATCTTTCGGCAATTTTTCCGATGCCGTTAATACTTCCATTCAAGCGGATATTGCGTAATTTTTCACTGTTTGTGTGTTTGGCTTGCCGTATGTATTGGCTTTGTTCCTTGCTGATTAATGGAAAGCCGTATTTTTCAATCAGTTGCCGGATATGGATTTCGGGACGGATAACGGTTAGATTTTCCGTTTCACGCACAAATTTTACGACTTCGGGATATTCGTTGCCGGTGTTGCAAAAAACGGCGGGAATAGATTTATCCACAAAACGCCGGATTATGTCCATCATTACGCCGCTGTCTTTCCCTCCCGAATAGCTGACGTATCCCTTGTCGCCAACCTTTGCCAAAAATGCAGATACAACGCCAACGCTGTGGTCTATCTTCTGTTCCAGTGTCCAGCTTTGACGATATTTCAATTCTTCATGCGTCATAGTTTAAACCCTTTCCTGTCGTTTTCATGCTTTGGCATACTTGCTATAACCAGCCTGTCGCCCATTGCTTCCTTATATTCCTGCAAACGGTTGGGTATGGGCGTTATATCGCTTGGTTTCATTTTGCCCGACATCAGGTCGTGGATTTCCTGAACGGCTTTTTGAGTATCATTTAGCGGTTGTTCTTTTTCCTGTCTTTTTTCGGGTTTATCTTCGCCTGTGTCAATAGGTTTCAGCGAAAGCTGTATTTGCCTGTTTAATGCCGAAAGTTCCAATTTGAGGGTTTTCAATTCGTCTTCCTTGCGCCATGTTGTTTGAGCAATACCCTGCAAAACAGGCAGGTCGGCAGACAGTTTTATATTTTCTTTTTCGTACTTTTCCATCAGCGAGGGAATTTTTTCGAGTGCGTGAAGAAAATAATTGACCGCTAATTTTGGGTCGCTCGCGATATGACCGTTGTTGTAATTGTACTTGATATGTCCCTCGCCTTCAATGAAAAAGCGGTTTTCCTTCATAAACAAACCTTCTTTCATGCTGTCTTCGGTTTTAACCAATAATTTAAAGCCGTACAGTTCGCCGATTGGGTAGTGTTCGCCGTGCGTAGTGGCGTGGTCGCTGATATGGGCAAGTCTGGCGGCAAGGGTTTTTACATCGGCGCTTTCCACGCCGTCGAGTTTCAGCGGATTGAGTTTGTTACCCTCTTTGTCGTGTTGTACGCGGCTGTTAAAAGTTTCCCAATCACCTTTCATTCGGGCGATTAATTCCGTATTTCCGTCCACCGTGCGGACAATATCTTCCAGTTTATGCACGGATATTGCCTTGTTTTTGCTAAAACCCTGCCGCTCGCTTTCGAGGGCGGCGATTTTCTTGTCCAATTTTGCCTTTTCCAACAAATCGGTATTTCCCGACAAAATCGCTACATATTCCGAAAAGTTCATGCCGCTGTCCTCGCTCATGCTGCCCTCGTCAATACGGCGGCTGCCCATATTGTTGGTTTTGAGTTGCGTAATAAACAGTTGCTTGTTGTGCAAAAGATTAAATTTGTAACTGTCCAATGATTTTTCTACTGCGTAAATAATTACATCTACCTTATTGTCGGCGTGGAGTTTGGCAATTTCATTGCCTTTTCTGATAGCGCGTCCTTCCCTTTGTTCCAAATCGCTTGGTCGCCAAGGGCTGTCCAAATGGTGGACGGCTACGGCTCGCCTCTGTGCGTTTACGCCTGTGCCAAGCATTTCCGTTGAGCCAAATATCACGCGGATATGCCCGTCGTTCATTGCCTGTATCATGGCTTTGCGGGCAACTTCGGTCTTGGCTTCCTGAATAAAGCGGATTTCTTGAGCGGGTATTTTATGGTCTTCCACCAATTTGCGTTTGATTTCGGAATATACGTTCCATTCGCCCGGCTTGTATGTTCCCAAATCGGAAAAAACAAACTGCGTTCCCTTTTCCTTGTCGTACTTTTTGTAGTATTCGGCAATTTTCATGGCACAATGCGAAGCCTTGTTATCAATATGGTCATCGTATTTGCCTTTATCAATCATGCGCATATCCAGCGACATTTTTCGTGCATAATCGGTTGCTATCAGCATTTTGGCGTCCTTTTCCCCGCCTTCGAGCGGTGCGCGTCCCAACAGGGTGGCATCGCCGCTTTTGGCAAAGGCAACCAGTTTTTTGATAAACTCCTGCTGCTGTGGTGTCTGCGGGATATTGTGCAAAATTTCATGCTTTTCGGGACGGTCTATGCCTATATCCTTTGCCGTGCGGAAATCGGTAATTTCGGAATAGAAAGCGGCTAATTCAGGCACTTTGATAAAGTATCTGAACCGTTCTTTCTGTACAATCTCGTTGGTAATGGAAAATTCATAATCCCTGTTCTTTTGGGCAAAAACTGCCGCCCACGCATCAAAACTGTTGATATTCTGCCGTTCCATTTCCTGCGGGCGCAGGTATTTGAACAAAAGGTATAACTCCGTCAATGAATTGCTTATGGTTGTGCCTGACAAAAAAGTTGCGCCCAAATCCTTACCTGTCCGTTCTTGGATTGTCCGAAGTGCAAACAGCATATTCAGGGCGCGTTGCGAGCCTTCGGGATTACCCAGACCTGCCACGCGGTCGTGGCGGGTGTTGAACATCAGGTTTTTGAAGCGGTGCGATTCATCGACAAAAATATGGTCAATGCCCATCAGTTTGAAATCCACAATGTCGTCCGTGCGGTTTTTGATTTGCTCGGTCAGCGCCTTGATTTTGACTTCCAGATTTTCCTTTCGAGTTTCAACGCCTTTGAGCATTTTTCTTGAAATTTCCTTACCCTGTTCGCGCAATACCTGCAAATTCTCATCAACGCTTTCCAGTTCTTTTTCCAGAATTTGCTTTTGGATTTCAGGCGATTGGGGTATTTTCCCGAATTGGTCGTGTGTTAAAATCACGGCATCCCAACTGTTGTTTTTTATGTCGTTGAAAATCTTTTGGCGGTTTTTCGGGGTAAAGTCCTCCTTGCCCGGATAGAGGATTTTCGCGTTGGGGTACGCCTTGCGGAATGTGGCGGCGATTTCGTGAACGTTGGCTTTCAGTCCGATTATCATCGGCTTGTTGGCAAGTCCCAAACGTTTCATTTCATACGCCCCGCAGCACATTATCAGGGTTTTGCCTGCCCCCACCTCGTGGTCGCATATCCCTCCGCCGTTCATCTTCAGCATCCATATCGCATCTTTCTGGCTTTGGTACAAACCGGGAATGCCCAACGCTTTCAAGTCAAGGTTGGGGAAAGTCTGGTGCGAGCCGTCATA
>NZ_BAAHWV010000085.1:0-3646 GCF_054601255.1 Viscerimonas tarda
GCGAATAATTGATAACTAATTATTATGGATGGTATAAAGCATTACATAAACAATTTCATTCAGGAACACAAATATCTTCTTCAAGGTATTAGAATAATCCTTATAGCCAATGTTATAAGTCAAACAAAGCACAAAGAAACAAGAAGTTTCAATAATATCGCCATAGAATTTTTTACAGAAGAGGAAATAGATGAAATCATTCAAGGATTACGAAATAATGGATTATATGTCGATGTGTATTTTGATGAACATTGTTTTATTGACGATGTAATTAACAATAATATAAAAGATATTCATAACATATTAATTTTCAATCTTACAAGAAATGGATTTGGCATTGGTAAAAAGGCTCTGATTCCATCCTTTTGTGACTTGTTTAATATTAAATATACAGGCAGTAATGCGTATGCCACATCATTAGCACGACATAAATACCATTATTCTAAATTATTATCCGCTTTAAATTTATGTGGCACTCCTTCTTGGTTATTCGATAAAGGAAATTGGTTTATGGAAACTCCGCCCAAAGAATTGCAAATAATTTTAAAACCAACCTTTGAATCGGCAAGTAAGGGTATAAATATTCAATCAATAATGAATACCTCACAAAATGATTTTTTTGAAAAAATATCAGAATATCAAAAACGATACAATCAACCTATAATTTGCCAAGAATTTATTAGCGGTTATGAAGTTGAAGTTCCCATAATAGAAACATATTCTTCATTATTGGCATTCCCGCCAACAGGAATTAAAATAAATAATAATATGTTTATCGGAGATTCCATTATAAGTGAGGAAATATCAAGCTCATACGGTTATGATTTTTATTTAGCACAAAATGTATTCGATAAAAAATTTATAGAAACGCTATTGGATATTGCAAAAAAGAGTTTTAAATGTATTGGTTTAAGTAATTACGGAAGAATAGATTTTAGAATTAGTAAAGACCAAAAAGTTTATGTAACTGATATTTCGGCTACTCCTTATGTAATATCACACAGTTCCTTTAATTATGTTTTTCAACAGTTGGGTTTTGAACAAAAAGATATATTTTTGTTAATCGTTTTGTCCGCCTTAGTAAACAAAAGTATTATGTAGTGTAAAATTGCATATCCGAAAATAAGAAACCTAAACCTACAAAATTCCACGACTTACCCAATTTATTTGGGTATTGTTTCAAAAAGTATATCAATAAATCTTGCGTATCCAAATTAACTTTTTCTTTTATCAATATTTGAAATAGTCTTGTTCGTTCTTCAAAAAAAGGTTTCATATTAGGCATCAATCTTGAAGTATGTTTCTCTACTATATCTAAATGTTTTTTTGATTGATAATAATTCTTTTCTATGTAGGATATACTGGCAAGATTGGAATAAACATATATGTGATAAAAAGCATCTTCATTATTTTCTAATTGTTGCGCAATTTCATACAATATATGTTTAGCAGTTTCTATATCTCCCGATAAACAATAAAGACTTGCTCTGTTTATATTCAATATTTTAGTTCCATAATTATTATTCGTTTTTTCAATGTAATTTTCAAACGCAGTAATGGCATTAATAGTATTTGTTGAAAAATTGCTCTGGTCAGTTAATGTGTAAAGATAATTTGCTAAAATATAGTTGTTTATAAACTTATGTGGCTCTGGAAAAGAAATCGAAATACTATTTTTCATTAATTCTGTACAAGAATTTAATGTGTTTATGGCTTCTGAGTAATTGCCTGTAAATATTAATAATCCGGAATAATTACATAAACATTTGTAGTATTCTATTGTATAATAATTAGAAGAATAAAAGTTTAAGCATTCATTTGTCCTTTTTAATGCTATTTCCGGGGAATACAATGGTGATGATTTTCTTTTATATTCATAATAATATTGTTCTAAATTATCATTTTGATTATATTTTTGATATAAAGCCAAAAACTTATGTTCCATAAGTTTAGCTTGTTGAGAATTATTGAGTTTATCAGCATAAAGATTCATTAAAATTAATAGTGTATTTATACTTAATTCAATTTCCGCATTTTCAGTAAAATAATTCAATGCCGCTTCTAAAATGATTGCTGCCTTTTGAAATTGTTCTGTTCTAAATTCATGTTGAATTAGAATTTCCGAATATAACAAATTTCTATAATGAGAGAGAAATTCTGTTGGTATATCAATTGTATCAAGTTCTTCAAACACTTTGATACTTTCTGCCAATTTGTGTTGCTTATATAATTCGGTGGCTTTTTTAATTGACGAGAAGAACACAGACCAATGAATATCCGATATTGTTTTTAAAATATATGTATGTATTTTTGTTGGTATTTCAATACCATTCATTAGGCATTTTATGTATCCCACTAAATAGTATTTAATTGCATTTTTATGATTTAAAGCACATTGATAATGGAATCCTATCAACATTGTTTCCGTAGGTCTAAGAATCTTCAGACATTCTGCATATTTATCATGCCATATTCTTTGCTGACTATCCAATCTTTTGAAAAATAAATCTCTGATTAAAGGATGAATAAATCTTGCTGTCTTTTCTTCGTCAATCGTAAATTGTCTTAAACAAGCATTGCTTATATATTCACTTAAAGTATGATAATCTGTTTTTAACAATTCAGACAAATCATATTTATTGAACACATTTCCGATTATAGACGCAATTTCTAATGTTTCAATTGTTTCCGCAGCATACTGATTCTCTTTGAAATACTGTGCTAAAGTCATATTAAACAATTTCAAAAATATATCTATTATTTCCTCTTTTGTTTTCAGACTTTCCTGATATTTTTCAATAAACTCTAATTTGTTATCTTCCTGATATTTTTCAATAATAGACAATAAGTTTTTTGTTAATTCGATATGCCCTTTGGTAATTACAAAAAGCATATTTATTATCTCATTATTTTCAAATTGTTTAGTCGAGATAAATTTTAATATAATTTCAATATAATCTTTTTTAGATATATCTTCAATCTCAATTCTTTTACAATTGTTTTGAAAAATAATATCTGGATTATTTTCTTGATTGCTGGTTGTTGCAAACAAATAATACACATTATTCTTTGATATTTTGTGAAATGTATGAATTAAATTATTTAGAAAGTTGAATGTATGAGTACTCATCCAATGCGCATTATCAAAGAAAATAATTAATGGCTTATCTTTTGATAATTTAGATAATTGATTGATAATGTCGCATTCCTCTTCTATAAATAAATTCATCGTATCAGAATTGAAATGATTCATACCCCAATTAAGAATAACGTCCAGAACTGTGTCTATTACGTTTCCAACGTGTGGGATGTCTTTTGATGCTTTGGATAATTTTTTCACAGTATTATCATCTATTTTTGATTTTTTCTTTGATGAAAGATAGTCAAAAATCGCTAATTTAAGTTCTCTATGGTCTGTCGTAGAAATACTACTATCACTGAATGTACAGTGTAATAGATTAAAATCTGTTTTACTTTTTATGAAAGAATCACATATATATGTTTTTCCTACACCTGATTTTCCGGATACTAAAACACTTGTGCTGCTTTGAAATCCGGATTCTATCATTTCTATATATTTCTTCTGAAAAGAAAATAGTGTACTATCCATTGGATTTATGATAATAATTAGTTATCAATTATTCGC
>NZ_BAAHWV010000086.1:0-3561 GCF_054601255.1 Viscerimonas tarda
GAAATGTTTCCGTTGTAGCGGGGAGTACCGCCAAAGGCCGGTTGATTGTAATAGATATTTTCCGACAATCGCGTTCCCGAGATATTTGTCAACCACGAGCGGGTGTTGTAGGTATAGGTGAGCTTCAGAACTTTCATAATCAAATACTTATCATAATTCTTATACACACGGGCTGCAAGCCCGCACGAGCGGGATTATACATTTACTCTTGACCATTATTTACCATGATATTTTTTTATAATAATAATCACCCCTCGTACATATTGTGCTAATAGTAAATTGGGGTACACATCCAAAAAGAGATTTATTATTTATCGACATGTTAAAACCAACCATCATATTACCTTCTTTATAAGAAAGACTAATATTTCTATTCCAACTCCAATATCCTTTTGTAATACGATATGTTCCATGTCCAAAATAATTACTTTTAAAGGTTTTATCATCAAATAATACTAAAGTATCTTTTCTATTAGGTCTTTCAAAAGTGCAAGATGGATTATCAGACATTGATTCCTGGTAGTTATTTACATATTTTCCTGTCAATTCTTTTTCAGAATATACTCGGTATGAGCCACAGTATAATAGTAGTATAATGCTGCAAACTACTATCATAATCAATATTATCCGAATAATAATTTTCATTATCTTTTTCATTTTGTCCAGAATAAATGGTTTTGATAAGTATTTGTACGTGGAGCAGGAGGCGTAGTCCAAGTGCCAGCCCACGGATTGTAATATTGTTTACCCCTATCATAGTTCTGATAAGTAGGAGTTAAATGATAATACAAAGATGATTTTGATTTGGAATCTTGTACCAAATTCAGCGTATTTTCCCCTAACTTATAGAAACTGGCGTTGTAACTTCCCATCATTTGAGCTTGGTCGTTGCTTATTCCTGTTTTGAAAATATCAGTTATCCCCCAATTCACCTCATAAGGAGCTTTAGAGTTCCCCGACGCATTAAATTCTGATAGTTTTTCTTGATATAAATAATGTTCCTGAATAGCTTCATTTGCTGGATGATTCCCCTCGAAAATACTTTTTGAAGGTCCCGTTCCATCAAGAAACTCATTTGTGATAGTTTTCCAATTTACATCATTTCCGCGAATTTCGCCACCTTTTAATATATTTCGCCCATCGGACATTTCAATCCAATTCCCATTTCTATCCGTAACATTGGTAATTTCAAAACCTGCATCGTTCTTGATACCCATGTGATAGAAATCAATGCCTATATTGCCACCAATTTCTGATATTTTTCTCCAATCATTGTCTATATAATCAAACTCATCCATCCCCGTAGGGTCAATATTGCGAATCGGATTATTAGCACAATACGCATAAGGCGACCAATTATAATAACTCTCAGCATGCGGATCCACCGTATCAAACCCGCCATAGTCGTTCAAGCGTCGAGCTTCAAAATCATACAACCCCAACCCAAACATAGGCTCAGCCTCCTTCCCACCAAACTTATAAGGTTGAAAGCCTTCACTTGTACTTTCGCCATTGCCTATCGTCTTGCCGTAGGGATAATAATACAGCCGTTGCCTCACTACGCCATTGGCATCCACCACCACGCTGTTATTGCCCAAGTGATCGCGCAGGTAAAAGTAGTAAATATTATTCTCAATGTAGCCGTTGTCGAACAAAATTTTCTTCAAAGTTAATGTAGAACCTACTGTCTCGTAAACCTTGTTGCCCACATAGTGCCGCTTCAGGTTGGCATTGGGATTATACCGCTGTGTAAGCGGCAATTTCTTTTCCCTTTGCGGCGAAGCCGCAAAAATCCCGCCCTCTTTTTTCTTGCCGCAAAGCGGCAATGTTTTTTCTGATTTGGACTAACAAACAAATCCCGCTAATCAGTTTCAAACCAGCGGGATTTGTTTGTTTAATCAGTTTTGGGACACTCGAAACATAACCTGTCAGATTAAATCTTGACTATTACAATTTAGGCGAAACAAAAACAGGATATTCCTCTTTGCGAGATAACCTCTCTTTTCCGTTTGTAGTCCATTTCATTTTTTTGACTACCGTTGTTTTTACTTCATCAAGCGGGTCTCGGTGCTTGATAACCTTTTCGATATATAAGAAGCCGTTTTTTATTTCAAGCACCCACGACTTTCTTGCATTTGTAGAATAAACCATATTTCTATTTCCTAACCACGCATTACAGTCCATTTGCAATGAATCTTCTTTTAAAATAGTTTGTATTGTGGCGTAGCCTCTCGAAAGCAAGGATTTATTAAACAGGTTAATATTTTCAAAACCGACAGGGCTTTTATTTCCCCAAAAATCAAAAGGAACAACAGACCTTATGAATTGACGACTGCCGATGTTGTCAATTAAAAGCAAGGTGTCGCCTTTGAATGTCAGTTCAAAAATTTTAGTATTCCAGTTTTCGTCTTCCCCTGAAATAAAACATTTTTCCGAGTCAATATCAATAATGTAATATTGACGTGGCTCTGTTTGAATAATATAATGCAACACACACTCAGGAATTTTGTCTTCATCGCTTTCTTCTCTATCGTATTTTTGAGCAATTGAAATGAAGAAACAATAGTTTATAGTGTCAACACATTCGCAGGGCAAATAATTTTCTCTATCTCTAATATATTCAATATTTATCCAATTGGTATTGAAAATATTACATATCTCTTGTCCAAGGCAAGAAAATATTGAAAGAAGTGAAATTAAAATATTTAGTATAAACTTTTTCATATTATTTTCTAATAGTTCTGCTTTTACGGACTTCTGAAACGGTATAAGTTGCTTTTCTTTGTTCCATTCTTCCTGAAATCATTCCTGTTGATGTATTTAATGTCATATTATTGTTACGGCTTTTTCCTAACAAAGTACCATTATCCAAATAATTAAAAGTAATTGTTCCGTTTTTATCAACGTTTGAAGAACGAATAACAACGAAATGACTTGTGGATTGGTTATAATTACCTTTTTCATAACCTACATTACCTTTACCATCTGATTGTTCAACTCCTACCATAACTGGTTTTCCTGCATTTAGGTCTGTTTGTATTTTTATTGCACCTCCAATGGTATTTTCTTGTATATCACTATCAAGAACAGTATTGACTTTTGTATGAATAGCAGAGGTTGGCGAAAGAGGTGAATAGCCTTCATTTTCCATCTGTGTTGTAGCTGCATCATAGCAATTGCCTGCATACAGAACAAGTGCTGCACCATTAGTAACATCACTAACATTCGTAAAATAGTCGGCAAAAGCAACACTGCCATCCATCATAGCAGAAATAGCATCTTCCGAACCTGACGCAATATGAGCCATCGCATCTTTGTTACTCAAATTTGCATTTAGAACTCTTATATCTTCGTTGTCGCCTAATTGTCCTAAACGAGTACCGTCTTGTGCATAATAGACTTCTCTGCCATCGGGGTCAACATATTTTAGAGGGTTATTCGCGCAATAGGCATACGGACTAATCGAATAATACTTCTCCGCCAGCGGATCCATACTAGTAAACCCTCCATACCCATCCAACTGCCTGGCCTCAAAATCATACAGGCCCAATCCAAACATAG
>NZ_BAAHWV010000087.1:0-3495 GCF_054601255.1 Viscerimonas tarda
TGCCGATGACGAACGGCTCGAAAATGCACGGGACAGTATTGACGAAGCATTAGCCGAATTACATTCCATTGGCGATGAAGAAGACTAAACGTATGACACGCATCAAAGGACAATTAACAACGGCGGACTACCTGAAAATCGAAGATTTCAACCGCCTGATGGACGGTTTGCACGGCGACGGGCTGTATGTATGGGAACTGTTTTGTCGCTTAGCCTTTTGCGCGGGACTGAGGGCTTCGGACGTGCTTTCCCTGAAATGGAAAGACATACTGAACACGGACACGCTTGGCAAACTTGAACAAAAAACGCAGAAAGGCAGGCAAATCATATTGAACGAAAGCGTGAAGAACAAAATTTCGGAACTCTACAAGCTGCTGGGAAACCCCGGCAGGGAACTTTCGGTAATCTGCAATCCCAAGACGAAAGCGCCGTATTCGCTGGAATACATTAACCGGCAACTGAAAGTTTTCCGCGTCCGCTACCGCCTGCCTGCCAAGGCGTTTTCTACTCATACATTCCGCAAGACTTTCGGGCGCTTCGTCTATGAATCAAACGGACGCTCGGCGGAATCCCTTATCCTGCTCAATACCATTTTCCGCCATTCCAGCATTGAAACTACCAAACGCTATATCGGCATACGACAGGACGAAATAAATCAGGTTTTCAATTCCATAAAATTTTAGATGCCCCTGTAAACCTCTCCGTAGGAAGATTTACAGAGCATGGTGGGAAACATTGGAATCCGCCGTTACCGACAAAGGTATTCCGTATTGTAAATATTTGGAAGATAACCGGTAAAGATAAATTCACATACAAACTAAATTTCAAAGAAAGATGAAACATGTAGTAAGCAATGCTATGGTTGCCCATTTATGGGCGCACCAAAGCCAAGACAACGCACGAACCGGCGACAGACGGTTTTACTTTGAAGAAAAGGACATTTATTCTTACGGCTCCCATTTCCGCTGCGCCTCTGTTGTGGAAAACCCAAAAGGAGAAAGTGCCTACCTTATAACAACAAGAACCTATTCTTCTTCCACGCGCCGGCATATACAGTATGTCCGGTCGGCTATCCCGCATAACAGCCGGATATTCTACACCGCACGGAAAGTAACGGCGCAATCGGGAAAGTTGGATGAGAAGAATTACCAATCCGCCCTGTTTTACATTATCGACCAACTCAAGAGTATAGATACCTGCATTGCCAAACAGACCAAAGCAAGACTTCAGGACTATTCGGGGGATGTAAGGAAAAGCCTGACAAGCATAAGCCGGTGGATAAGTTTCTGGGGCTTGGATAAACGTCAAAAATCAGCGGACGGAAAATTCCTGCCTCCTGTAATAAATGCTTTGCTGAGCGGGAAGAAAAGCGACATTGACGCATACTGGATGCTGAGGGACGAAACTTCATACTATTCATACTATACGCCTGTTTCCGATGAATCGCGTTTACAGGGATTATTGAAGCTAATTGCAGATGCAGGCTTGCTCCAATCTTCCGCAAACAATGATTTCGATGCCGGAGTTCTGCAATTATTCAACGAGTGGTCGGGCAATAAGGAAATATGGCTTAAATTCAATGCAAGGCGGCAACGGCAATTCGACGCCCTGCAAAAGCAGCGGGAAGAAGAAGAACGTGTCTGCCGCATGACCTTTGAACAGCGACGGGTTTCATGGAAGCAGGGCAATACTGCTATCAGGTGGATAGATGTACCGTCAAGTTACGGCTTCAATACTATCCTCCGCGTCCGCAAGGGCAATGTCGAAACTTCCAAAGGCATAACCATTGCCCCGGCTGAAGCGGTGCGCCTTTGGTCTCTGGTACACCGTTTCCACGAAAATGAAACCGAGTTTCACAAGGATGTGGTACACGACAGCAAGCATAACAAATGGGCTATCAGCTCCTACCGCAACGATATTCTTACCGCAGGCTGCCACAGCATTGCATACGCCGAAATGCAGGAAATAGCCGAACAATTGGGTCTGGCAGCGTGAAATACAGATAGAAAATAACAATCAGCAAATAGAAGTTAATTTATGAAAACAACAGAAAACACAGAAAATTTACTTGGTGTTTTTGACACAATTCAAGTCCGGAACGAAGAAAAAATATCCCAACAGGATAGACTGTTTTGCAAAACACAGCAAGAAGCAGTCAATCAAGCGCTTTTACAGCTTGACAGTTGGTACGCTCTCTTTCAGGAAAGATTACCTGATTATGCCAATACATGGAAATTCAATTTTCAACCCAATGGTACACTTAGAGAGACTAAAATATATACCGGCTTGGCTGTAGAAGCTCGAAGCTATCATCAGTATGCGTTTACTCCATTTGAATCCATCAATGAAATTGTAGAAAACCGATGGAAGACGATTGACAAATTTTCCAACAATATCATCCGCTATTTCAATGAAACCTATAATGTGTCTGTCCCTGTGCCCGAAATGGATAAAGAAAATTTATCAATATCCTTTCAGCCGGAATACATGGCTTATGTGGATATGGTTATCGCTCACTTGGGCGGTCGTGGTTTTCGTGAAACAGCCGAAGAAGAACTGATAAACATGTTTCATCAAACCGTTCATCGCTACGAACGGCATGATTTGCCCGAATTAAAAGCCGGGAGCATCATCTTCAAAGATTTACTCCGTTTTGATAATTTCTATCTTCAATACAACCAATACAAAATTGGATGGGAGCAGGAAGCACATATTTCTCGTTTATGCTCCGGTCTTGTATTTTATGCTCACAAGCGGCTCAACGGTGATTCCGGCATTATCTGCGGTTATGACAGAAATAATGTGAACATTACCGACCGGTACAATCTTTCCACCTCTCCTGCCGAACAATTGAAATTCTACAAAAACGGACGGGTTGATGTCAGATTCAAGGATGCAGCCTCAGCCGAAGAATGTTTCAAGAAGTTAAAACTACACGAACTCTAAATTACTGTTATTTACCATGAGTTATTCTATTATTCCACAGCAAATTCCGCAAGAGCAACGGTCGGAAATCAACGAAAAAATCATTTTCTGCATCGACACCGGAAACAATCAAGTGCCTGCCGAAACAATTTACAACTGTTATACCGGCATCGGAGGCTTGCACCACCTGAAACAGGAAGATTTTCCCAATTTCCACGAATATACTGTCGCCAAGAAAAAAATCGAAATGGGACAGTTTTTTACCCCTCACTCCATTTGCAGGCAGATGGTGGAACTCGTTTCGCCCGAACCGACCGATATGGTTTTGGATATGTGCTGTGGAATGGGAAATTTCTTCAATCACTTGCCAAACCTGTTCAACACCTGCGGTTTCGATATCGAACCCAATTCCGTCAAAGTAGCCAAACACCTATATCCCGATACCAATATCGAATGTATAGACATCCGCCGTTATGCACCGGAGCAACGTTTCGATGTGATTATCGGCAATCCGCCCTTTAATTTGGACTGGAACGGAAAACTGTCGCAATATTATTACTGCAACAAAGC
>NZ_BAAHWV010000088.1:0-3280 GCF_054601255.1 Viscerimonas tarda
CGCTGTTTGGGTTATTTCGGATTTATTTACCTTGCTGCCGATTTTTTCAGGCTCTACCAACAGGCTTGCCTCCTTGCCGTCCTTGTTCCTGACGGTTGTTTCTATACTTTCCGCTGTATATTTGGTCGCCGTTTCATTGCCGGTCTTTTCCAATTCGTCGTAATCGGGCGAGTCGTTGCTGTCGGGGTCTAACTCTTCTGTTTCGGCAACGCCGATAGATACTTCCCTGTGTGCATTGATTTGTATAATATCGGCATGGGAATAATTTACAACGTACATATAGCGGGTCGCCGCATCCGAAACGATTGTTACGTCCGAAAACAGGGTCGGGATAATCAAAAAGCCGCCGCTGTTGTCCTTAACGCCGGACAGCAATACGCCCTTGTGGATAACTGGCTCGGCGCTTGCCGTTTCTTCGGCAAACTCGCCCACGTCAATGGTTCCGCCGCAGTCTGCAAATTCTTCATCAGACGGGTCGTCGTGTATTTTGGCTACATAGCCGTGGATGAGCCTTGCCGTACCCACCCCACCCGTTCCGGCGGCGGACATATCGACACGTTCAATGCTTCGCCCCAATGCAATTTTGCGGATTGCTTCGCGTATCATCCGTTGGCTGTTTTTACTGTTTTCCATAAACAGGCGTTTTTATGGAAGAATAGGGAGAAACAGGTGGGAAAGTTCAAAAAGATAAAATAGTGATTATAACCGGAAAATTCGTATTTTTGTAATCGAATCTCCTGATGTGTTTTATACAAACAATAAAAAAAGGAGGTATTTATGATTAGGTACATTGACAGTAAGAAAATGGGGCGGGGACGGCACGGCTGGCTGGACAGCCATTTCCATTTTTCCTTTGCCGAATACTGCAATCCGGACAATGTCCGTTTCGGAGCGCTCCGCGTTTTGAACGACGATATTGTTCAGGCGGGTGAAGGTTTCGGTACGCACCCGCACCGCGATATGGAAATCATATCGTATGTTATCAAAGGCGAACTTTCGCACAAGGACAGCATGGGCAACGCCCACACGCTTACCCGCGGGCAATCCCAGTATATGAGCGCAGGAACGGGAGTAACCCACAGCGAATACAACCACACGGATAGCGAACTCCGTTTCGCCCAGATATGGGTTTTTCCCAATAAAAAGGCTTACAAGCCCAATTACGGCGATTACCGCTTCAAGCTGGAAGACAGGCTTGACAAATGGCTACCAATAGCGACATCTTATGACAATACCACAAATACCGCTCCCATAAAAATACATGCCGACATTAACATGTATGCTGCGATTCTTTCCAAAGGAAAACAGACAGATTTTCGGGTCGGAAGCGACCGTCAGGCATATTTGGTTTTGTTTGAGGGCGCAGCGACTGTAAACGGCATCCGCATGAATGAACGGGACGCTCTGGAAATCGTAAAGGAAGACATAAGCATTACGGCGGAACAGGAAGCGCATTTTGTAATTATTGAAATGGCGTTTGACGAGGAATGTTATAAGGAAAAATACAACGGAAATGAGGAACAGTACAAGGGAGAATAAATAAGGAAAGGATAAATTATAAACCCGGTAATATGTTAAACATAAGCTATTATATAAAACTCTTTTTCAATGAAGAGACCGGAAAAGAACGCTGGAGTTTAATTCCAAAAGAGGCTGAAAAAATTTGCAATAATAATTCTCCGGAAAAATGCCGGGAAATGGCAATGGAATATTATAATTGTGAATTATTTTATATTCAAATGCTGGCGGTATATATTATGGGGCTTATATCCCATAAAAATGAAAAGGTATTTACTTTCTTAAAAGACACGGTCAGTAAAAATTCTTCATGGCAGGTTCAGGAATTTCTGGCAATGGCATTTGATAATTATTGTAAAAATACCGGATATGAAAATTCATTGGGAATAATAAATGAATGGTTGAATGATAAAAATGAAAACATAAGAAGGGCTGTAACCGAAGGATTAAGGAACTGGATAAAAAGGCCGTATTTTACCGACAATCCGCAAGAGGCAATAGATATATTGGCAAAATATAAAACCGATGAAAGTGAATATGTAAGGAAATCTGTCGGGAACGCATTAAAAGATATAAGTAAAGCATACCCTGAGTTAATAAGAAAAGAATTGAATACATGGAAATTAGATACAAAGGAAATTACTCAGGTGTATAAATTGGCAAATAAAATAATGGATAAAAAATAATGAGGTCCGGCAGCGCGGCATATAACAGAATTGCAAACAGTTCAATTCCTAAGTAGTTTTTGCCCTTGAAATTTTGTAAGGTATGGTTATTTTCTGCCTGTACCCATTTGTACCGAAAGTCGTTGTTACTTCTTCCACAATATACACACCGTTTTTCGACGGGTTGCGGTCATCAATCAATTCCACCTGCACGGCGGTTGGCAGCCCGAAGTCCCCGAACAGGGTCAGGCTGCCGGTTATGCCGTTCAGGTTGTAGTTGCGGAAATACTCAATGGTTTCCTCCACCAATTTGTCGGACGTGATATTCATGTTCGGCGACATATACGGGACAATGGTATAAGTGGATAAATCCACTTTCGTTTTCGTGTCCGCACCCTTGGCTGTCTTATTCCCGGTTTTCTGCTGCTTGCGTTTACCTATCTGCGTGGCATTAACTGTTTGGAACTCCTTGCTGCCGGAAACCGCAGGGTCGTACTCAGGATTTAATCGTACCGTTACCTCAAAGAACTTTTCGTCACTGCCCAGCGCCTTGCCGGTAACGGCAAGGAATTTCGGGTCTGTTTTCAAAATCTTTAAATCATTTTGGGCTACATGGTAATCGAAACGGATTTTATAAGGAGCGCTTTCATTATCCGGGAATACCGGCTGCGACTTGGATGAGGAATAGGGGCGACCAATGGCAATGGCGGGCATTTCATCGGGACTGTTGGCGTCGTACTTCAAAAAGCAATAGACCTTGTACTTGCTCCATTCATTTAAAATATCGGCGACTGTAAAATTGTCCGTAACCTTGATTTTTCCTATTTCAATATCGAACTTCTTCGTGTCGCCGTGTATGGAAAAACCGGTATCTTTCAGCAAGCCGTACTTTTCGCCCAGCACGTCGTTTACTTTTGTCCCTTTCGAGGGCGTTTCAAACTTGGGAGCCTGCTTGAGCTTCAGCTTGTACGCCATGTTTTCACAGTTGATTTCAAAACCGCTGTCCGAATTGTAGGCGGTAATATACCCGTCGAACATGTTTTTTAAGTTGCCGTTGTAGCCGAGTTTGATATTGATTCGCTGTCCGATTTTGAAAG
>NZ_BAAHWV010000089.1:0-3277 GCF_054601255.1 Viscerimonas tarda
TGCGCGGGACTGAGGGCTTCGGACGTGCTTTCCCTGAAATGGAAAGACATACTGAACACGGACACGCTTGGCAAACTTGAACAAAAAACGCAGAAAGGCAGGCAAATCATATTGAACGAAAGCGTGAGGGAGAAAATTTTGGAACTCTACAAGCTGCTGGGAAGCCCCGGCAGGGAACTTCCGGCAGTCTGCAATCCCAAGACGAAAGCGCCGTATTCGCTGGAATATATTAACCGGCAACTGAAAGTTTTCCGCGTCCGCTACCGCCTGCCTGCCAAGGCATTTTCTACCCACACATTCCGCAAAACTTTCGGACGTTTCGTTTATGAATCTAACGGACGCTCGGCGGAATCCCTTATCCTGCTCAACACCATTTTCCGCCATTCAAACATAGAAGTAACCAAACGCTATATCGGCATCCGGCAGGATGAAATAAATCAGGTTTTCAATTCCATAAAATTTTAGATGCCCCTGTAAACCTCTCCGTAGGAAGATTTACAGAGCATGGTGGGAAACATTGGAATCCGCCATTACCGGCAAAGGTATTCCATATTGTGAATATTTGGAAGATAACCGGTAAAGATAAATTCACATACAAACTAAATTTCAAAGAAAGATGAAACATGTAGTAAGCAACGCCATGGTCGCCCATTTATGGTCGCACCAGAGTCAGGACAATGCAAGAACCGGCGACAGACGGTTTTACTTTGAAGAAAAGGACATTTATTCCTACGGCTCCCATTTCCGCTGCGCCTCTGTTGTGGAAAACCAAAAAGGGGAAAGTGCCTACCTTATAACAACAAGAACCTATTCTTCTTCCACGCGCCGGCATATACAGTATGTCCGGTCGGCTATCCCGCATAACAGCCGGATATTCCATACCGCGCGGAAGGTAACGACAAAGCAGGGAAAACTTGACAAACAGAATTACCGCCATGCCCTGTTTTACATTATCGACCAACTCAAGAGTATAGATACCTGCATTGCCAAACAGACCAAAGCAAGACTTCAGGACTATTCGGGGGATGTAAGGGAAAGCCTGATAAACATAAGCCGGTGGATAAACTTCTGGGGCTTGGACAAACGTCAAAAATCAGCGGACGGAAAATTCCTGCCTCCTGTAATAAATGCTTTGCTGAGCGAGAAGAAAAGCGACATTGACGCATACTGGATGCTGACGGGCGAAAGGTCATACTATTCATATTATACGCCTGTTTCCGATGAATCGCGTTTACAGGGATTATTGAAGCTAATTGCAGATGCAGGCTTGCTCCAATCTTCCGCAAACAATGATTTCGATGCCGGAGTCCTGCAATTATTCAACGAGTGGTCGGGCAATAAGGAAATATGGCTTAAATTCAATGCAAGGCGGCAACGGCAATTCGACGCCCTGCAAAAGCAGCGGGAAGAAGAAGAACGTGTCTGCCGCATGACGTTTGAACAGCGACGGGTTTCATGGAAGCAGGGCAATACTGCTATCAGGTGGATAGATGTACCGTCAAGTTACGGCTTCAATACTATCCTCCGCGTCCGCAAGGGCAATGTCGAAACTTCCAAAGGCATAACCATTGCCCCGGCTGAAGCGGTGCGCCTTTGGTCCCTGGTACACCGTTTCCACGAAAATGAAACCGAATTTCACAAGGATGTGGTACACGACAGCAACCATAACAAATGGGCTATCAGCTCTTACCGCAACGATATTCTTACCGCAGGCTGCCACAGCATTGCATACGCCGAAATGCAGGAAATAGCCGAACAATTGGGTCTGGCAGCGTGAAATACAGATAGAAAATAACAATCAGCAAATAGAAGTTAATTTATGAAAACAACAGAAAACACAGAAAATTTACTTGGTGTTTTTGACACAATTCAAGTCCGGAACGAAGAAAAAATATCCCAACAGGATAGACTGTTTTGCAAAACACAGCAAGAAGCAGTCAATCAAGCGCTTTTACAGCTTGACAGTTGGTACGCTTTCTTTCAGGAAAGACTACCTGAATATGCCAATACATGGAAATTCGATTTTCAACCCAATGGTACAGTTAGATGGACTACAATATATACCGGCTTGGCTGTAGAAGCTCGAAGCTATCATCAGTATGCGTTTACTCCATTTGAATCCATCAACGAAATTGTAAAAAACCGATGGCAGACGATTGACAAATTTTCCAACAATATCATCCACTATTTCAATGAAACCTATAATGTGTCTGTCCCTGTGCCCGAAATGGATAAAGAAAATTTATCAATATCCTTTCAGCCGGAATACATGACTTATGTGGATATGGTCATCGCTCACCTGGGCGGTCGCGGTTTCCGTGAAACAGCCGAAGAAGAACTGATAAACATGTTTCATCAAACCGTTCATCGCTACGAACGGCATGATTTGCCCGAATTAAAAGCCGGGAGCATCATCTTTAAGGATTTACTCCGTTTTGATAATTTCTATCTTCAATACAACCAATACAAGATTGGATGGGAGCAGGAAGCACATATTTCCCGTTTATGCTCCGGTCTTGTATTTTATGCTCACAAGCGGCTCAACGGTGATTCCGGCATTATCTGCGGTTATGACAGAAATAATGTGAACATTACCGACCGGTACAATCTTTCCACCTCTCCTGCCGAACAATTGAAATTCTACAAAAACGGACGGGTGGATGTCAGATTCAAGGATGCAGCCTCAGCCGAAGAATGTTTCAAGAAGTTAAAACTACACGAACTCTAAATTACTGTTATTTACCATGAGTTATTCTATTATTCCACAGCAAATACCGCAAGAGCAACGGTCGGAAATCAACGAGAAAATCATTTTCTGCATTGACACCGGAAACAATCAAGTGCCTGCCGAAACAATTTACAACTGTTATACCGGCATCGGAGGCTTGCACAGCCTGAAACAGGAAGATTTTCCCAATTTCCACGAATATACTGTCGCCAAGAAAAAAATCGAAATGGGACAGTTTTTTACCCCTCACTCCATTTGCAGGCAGATGGTGGAACTCGTTTCGCCTGAACCGACCGATATGATTTTGGATATGTGCTGTGGAATGGGAAATTTCTTCAATCACTTGCCAAACCTGTTCAACACCTGCGGTTTCGATATCGAACCCAATTCCGTCAAAGTAGCCAAACACCTATATCCCGATGCCAATATCGAATGTATAGACATCCGCCGTTATGCACCGGAGCAACGTTTCGATGTGATTATCGGCAATCCGCCCTTTAATTTGGACTGGAACGGAAAACTGTCGCAATATTATTACTGCAACAAAGC
>NZ_BAAHWV010000090.1:0-3217 GCF_054601255.1 Viscerimonas tarda
CTTTTGCGCCGGTTCCCGCCGCGAAGCGGGAACACTGTTCATTACGCGCCGGGCTTACGCATTGCGCCCGGACCGGCTGCCGCTTTTTACTCGGCTGTGCCGCTGCCTGCAATGGGACTGTCCCAATCCAGAATGTTAGCGCTTTTAACGGTCAGGCTGGTTTTATCCACCTGAACGGTAAACTGATACGATTTTCCCGCTTCAAAAGTATAGCTGCTTTTATAATAGTACTCCTGACTGCTTGCAAGCGTTACTTTGAAAATGTTTTCGCTTGTCAGTGTAACGGGCAACAGCAATGCGGTGTTGCCGGCGTCGGGCGTAATCTCGCCTATTGTGCTACCTGTAATGGCTCCGGTGGGATTTGCGCCGGTGATGTCCATAGCGGCTAATGCGGTATAACCGTAAAACGTGACTGTTGCGCCGGTTAAATCGCCTGCAGCTAAACCGGCACCGGCAGTGAGCGTAACGACGGATACTTTTGCCGTCTTGTGCTTGAACGTCAGTGTTTGGGTTCCCCAGTTGGTGCGGGTAATTCCCGTAACCTTGTCTGCAAAGATAAAGTCGGCGTCCTGTATGCCGTTACCGTCGCTCTGGTCGGTGTCATAAGTGTACACTTCCGGATAGTACGCATAAGCGTCAATGGAAGTGTAGTCGTTCCAGTACAATGTGGCGCTGGTAAGCGTACTGCGGTCTGCCGCCGCCACCTCAAATGGATATTCTGTTCCGCTTACATTTACGATTACCGTTTCCCCGCCGTCCCAAGTGTTGCCGGAAGTGGCGCGGGCTTGCGGGTCGTTGCTCACTTGCGAGGCAAAGGACAGCTTGCCGTCCGCGTTGTTGTTTTCGACTTCGTCCTTGCTGCACGAAGTCATTACTGTTGCCGCTGCAATGGCGGCGATTGCTAAAAATTTACATTTGTTCATTGTGATTTGTTTTTTTAAATAATACATGAATAATTGTTATTGTTAAATTAATTTGCTACTACTGTTTCGTTTCCGGCGTTTTCCCAGTCGGAAATTTCCGCGGCAACGCCCAATACGGTTGCTGTTACCGTTACTCCTGCCTTGAGGGTAAACGGCGTTTTCTTGTCGGCATTGAAGGGCGCTATTTTTTCCGACAAACCGGAATTTACCGTAATATCAGCGGGTACGCCGCCGTTGAAATGCAGGGTCAGGGTCAGCGTTTGCGCATTGCCCTGAATACCGAGCAGGCGCAGGACGGCGGTATATTTGCCGTCGGGTTGCCGGACAAATACAGGCACAACCGCAACCGGGTCTCCCACGGGGTTGCCGTTGTCGATACCGATTGCGCCCGCCACGCCCGAAAGGGTGGCTGTAATGCCTGTAATGCGGTCGGCAACATTGCCTTGCACGTCCAGTTCGAGGGTCAGCTGCCGTACTTGCTGGTGCATGGCGACGGTAAAGGCGTGGTCTTTGTCTTTTTCAATGACAACGTCCTGCGCGCCGGTGAAAAACCAGCCCAATTCGCTGCTGTAATCAGCCGCAGCAGTTGTTCCGGCTACCGAAATGTTGTTTGCCGGATTCCATATATTAATATGGTATGCGCCCGCTTCAAAGTAGTTGTTTACTTCGTTGGTTGTGCCGGATAAAGCCCCCACCCAGCCTCCCCCCAAGGGGGAGGAGATGGCTACCGTATAGTTGTCCGGGATATTGATGCCCTCGCCGCGGTTTGTCCAGTCGGTGGTGAGGGATATGATTCTGCCGTGATTGGGGTGGTCGGTGTTGTAGAGCGGCTCCTTCACGCAACTTGTCTGAACCACGATTTGCAACAAGATTATTAAGATTGCCGGGATAATCTTGTTGTTTGAACTTTTATTTTTTCTGCAATGTATCATATTGTTTGCTTTTTTAATCATTTAATGTCTGAACCATGATTTTCTTGATTAAAGGATTATCAGGATTCATTATTATTATCGTTATTTCCATTATCATGTTAATCTTTTAATCCTATAAATCAAGGTTCAAGACTATTTTATTTTCCAAATCAGTGAAACTCCTAACTGTGTGGGCGCAAATACGTTCTTTTTCAATCCGCCTTCTTTCAGTACCATCACTTCGCGACTGCGGTAGTAGGTATCGTATTTCAGTTGGGTATAGCCCAATCCGAGGCTGAAATCAAGGTCGAAGACTTCACTTAGGCGAAGTTTGTAGCCGCCTGTCAATCCGCCGCCGATGGCATCGCCCTGATAGCCGGTGTCCTTGAACTTGAAGTTAAATTCGACGATATGTCCTTCTGCACCGATAAACCAGCGCTTGCTTTCGCCCAAATAATATCGTATTTCGGGCTGTACCATCCATGTACGATGATGGTTGTCTTCGCCGCTCCATATCCAGTGGCTCCACAAACCGTTTACCAATACACCCATATTATTGGATGGTTTCCATTCAACACCCAAATTGGGTGTGGCGGCAAGCCAATAGAGAAGGTTGGTGCGGATGGAAAATTTGCCGTCGTAATCCTTTTCAGCGACAGCGGGCGGCACAAGCGGTTGCGTTTCTTCTACCGATTGCGGCTGTTCCGGCTTTTGCACCGGTTTTTTTTCCTTGACGGCAGGCTGTTCAACCAACTGTTCCTGCGCTTCCATGCTCACCGTGCCGTAAATCGGCTCGCCTGCTTTTTTGCGGCGTTCGATATTTTCCGCCAAGCGTTCTTGCGGCTGCGGGATGCGCACTTCCACGCGGGCGAGGTTGGTTTTACCGTCCATTGAGCCTGCGCTGTTGTCGGTAACGAAAAACTCCTCGCGCATACCGGCTTCGGTTATCAAAACCGACTTGATACGGTTGCTGCGGATGGTCGCCAAAGGAAAGTTGTCTTTGCAGTAGCCTTTTACGAACACTGCCAGCGTGTCGCCGTAAATCTGTTGGTATCGCGCGGTTACTTCCGCTTTCAGGCGTTGCAGTTCGGCGCGGTTGTCGCCCTGCGAGAGCGAAAACTCCGAACTGCCGGGGGCAAAGGTGAAGACATAGACGTTTTGCGCCTGCGCGTGAACGGCAAGGCAGAACAATGCAAAAACTCCTGCTATAAATACTTTTTTCATACTGTACATTATATGTTGATTATTGAAATTCGGACTTGAGGGACATAAAACGCAGAAAAGCCCCGACAGACAGTAAAGCGCCGGGGATGTAAATGGTTTTGCCGTAAATGAAATATTTTCAGTATCTTTGCG
Source organism: Viscerimonas tarda (assembly GCF_054601255.1). Lineage (NCBI taxonomy): Bacteria > Pseudomonadati > Bacteroidota > Bacteroidia > Bacteroidales > Dysgonomonadaceae > Viscerimonas > Viscerimonas tarda. The sequence continues at coordinate 3,191 of NZ_BAAHWV010000090.1, forward strand.
CCTTTTCCAACAAAGAGGGCGGGCGGG
>NZ_BAAHWV010000091.1:0-3180 GCF_054601255.1 Viscerimonas tarda
TATTACTGGCATTTATTGCCTGTTTGACGGTTGAGGCGCAGGAATCCCTGCTTTCGCCGCCTGAGAATGCGCTTCCCTCCGAAATGGCGGCGCAGAATATTACGGAATTGACTTCCGGCGAAACTACTGCCAAGCCCGGCTTGCGCTATGGGCCTGCCGGCGAGGAGGGCGAGGGAGCCAACAAGGAAACCAAACAGCAGAATGCGACTGTTTGCGAAATTGACTTTGCCATTATCATTGCCATGGGCCTGTCAGGCTTGGTTTATACGTTTTTTAAGCTTAGAAAGGTTAATAGAAATTATAGAAAATATGAAAAAATATAAATTTTTACTCGCCGCCTTTATTGGCTGCCTGTTTGCCGTGCAAACGGTTGATGCTGCGGTAATTGCAAAACCCGATAACATTTTTGTACCGCCGGATAGCCCAACGACTACCACCTATTTTGATGTGCTGACCAACGACTACTATGGCGACGACTGCATACTGGATCGACTGATAATAAGCATTGTAGAGGGGCCGCATATAGCAGGCGCCACTGTTGTGGTGGATAATGCTGCCATGCACAACATTGGCTATACGCCCGGGCCGAATGGACTTGTGGGAACCGACTGGATTGAGTACAAAATAGAGTGCTCTAGCGGTGGCGGCTCGGCTACAGCCAAAGTATATATTAACATTGCCGATAAGCCTGATGCTATTTTTGATGCGGAGTGCTATGTGAAACCGGAAGGGATTGGGTTTGCTATGAGTCAGATGGCTATAAGCACGGTTAACACCGTTAGTGATCTAACAAATATTCTTGTAGGAAATATTGATAATGATAATAATACTGAAATAATTGTATCAGGGGGTTCAGTAAATCTACGATCTACCGCAATTCAAATTTTTGAATACAATAGATCTACAAATGCCTTGGGACTGGAATATTCTATTACTGGTTTGGGGAATGCTGACTATGCATATCGCTATGCTCTAGCCAAAATAACCGGAGGCCCTGCTGCAAATAAAAAAAATACGCCCTCTCTATTTATTGCCAGAGGGGATAATAGTACTTTATACCGGTATGATCTTAACGGCTCCGCGTTTACCAGTACATGGGCCAAACCATATACTGCTCCAGCGGCTTGCGATCCTTTTGTTACCGACTTAATGGGGGATGGTAATCAACAAGTGCTTGTTGGTAACACAATTATAAATGCCAGTACAGGGGATATACTTGCAACTGCCACCGGTACCGCACCATTACATTTTGGGCAATACGGACATCGTGTAGGATCATCAGCAACTGTATGGCCGAGTTCACCACTACCTGTAGATATTGACTTGGACGGAAAAATGGAGATTATAGGCGGCGACTGCGTATATAGTGTGAACCTGACAAATTACAGCGGAACAGCCGGAAACTCTTATACGCTCTTGCGAAGGGCGGTGGCCGATGCTGCACATACCAATTTGTCGGACGGTGGCGTCGCTATTGCAGATATGGATTTGGACGGCTACCCCGATGTCGTGATAGCCGGGCCTAATAAAGGAGTATATACTACTGGCACAGCAAATGGCTATGTTTGTGTGTATAACCCGCGTACCGGAGTTGTTATGCATACCAACGAGATAGCCAATATTCCCCGATATACGCAATCAGATGGCGCCCTTGGACCCTCCCATCCGTTTGTCGGTGATATTGACGGAGACGGTTATCCGGAGATATGTGTAACGGGTGCATACACCCTGCGTGTCTACGATTTAGACGGAGGTACTACCCTTACGCAGAAATGGGCGCTGGGTACAACGGATGATTCTGCTTCCACAGTCTTATCAGTATTCGATTTCACACAGGATGGTCAAGCAAGGCTTGTTTACCGCGATCATGACAATCTGCGAATAATCAGATCGAATGGATCGGCTGCTGCGATAGATGCTACATTTTCTCCTGTTTGTTCTCCCACAGGAAACGAGTACCCCGTAATTGCCGATATAAACGGAGACGGACATGCCGAGATTATTACTACAGGTTCGCCTACCGGTAATGGAACAAACGGAACTCTCCGAATCTACGGAGCCTCCGGCGCAACGAAATGGGCGCCCGCCCGCGATATTTGGAACCAAATAGCTTACAACCCCCTTTACGTCAACGACGACCTAACTATCCCCCAGCATCCCATCAGTCCGGCAACCAAATTTGTAGCAGCCGATGGAACAATAACACGTCCGTATAACAATTTTTTACAGCAATCCACCCTACTAAGTTCCGAAGGAAAAATAGCCACCGAAGGTTCCGACCTCACCTTCAAAACAGGCGCACCCCGCATCGTTGGGTACGATGCAAGCGGCAATCTGGAGGTGAAAGTTACAATTGTAAACATTGGCGGCGCGCCATTTACCGGCCCCATCGAGTTCAGGGTGTATTCGTATAAAGGCGATCCGCCAGTTTATACTTTGCTCGCACCCAATCCGATGTTTACAGATGCGAATGCTAGCGGCCTGGCTGCCGGCGACGAACGGGACATTTCGTTCACTATCCCCCAAGCCAGTTTGCCGACTGACGGCGCCTTCGACAACTTCGCCGTCACGATGAATTTAACAACGGCTCCCGACCAAACGCCCGTTTACAGCCAGCTGAAAGAGTGCAACGAGGGCTATAACAATCGCACATTGGGCTTTAGCACCCTCAGCGGATCCACCGTCCTTTGCCAAGGCAATAGCGGTACGCTAACAGTCAATCCAACAGGCGCCTACAATGTATATTGGTACGACAAAGACCACAATCTCCTGAACCCCGGCGACCCGAAAGATACCTATCCTTTTGGCCCTAAAAATAGCGATTTGATGGAGTATATGCTGTTGCAAGCCAAAACCTTGTTCGATGGCCCTATCGTTTCGCCCATGTGGGACACCATTTACGTTTACCGCGCAGCCGATACCCTGGTGTGGAACAACAAAGTCCTCAACGGCGACTGGCTCGACGAGCGCAACTGGCGGAATCCCGACGACCCCGACAATCGTTACCCGATGACCCATATTCCGCAGGAGTGCACCAGCGTATATATTCCCGCAGGTGGCGGGCTGAACTTTCCCGACTTGGAGGAAACAAAAATCCTGCACCCTTCCGAAACCCCTATAATTAAAAACATTCACTTCAGTTTCGGCAGCGAGCTAAAACGTCCCGACCTCCTGGAGTAC
>NZ_BAAHWV010000092.1:0-3115 GCF_054601255.1 Viscerimonas tarda
CTATGTTTGGATTGGGCCTGTATGATTTTGAGGCCAGGCAGTTGGATGGGTATGGAGGGTTTACTAGTATGGATCCGCTGGCGGAGAAGTATTATTCGATTAGTCCGTATGCCTATTGCGCGAATAATCCTGTAAGATACATAGACCCGACGGGTTTAGCGTGGCGTTCAACTTACGATGAAGACCAAGACAGTAATAGAACTTACAATGGCTATGAATGGGTTGATGAGTCAGAGTCTTACAACGATGATGGTACTCTAAAAAATGGTTTGTATGCACAAGCTATATTTTTCTCTAATAATGGCACTTTTGATGCTTCCAGTAGTTACAACATGGGTTCTTCAACTGCAACCGTTTATTTGGCAGATGGAACTACTACGACCTTTGATGCTAATACCAATCCTTCAAGTTCAGATTATGCGACTGTACCGGAAGGTATTTATCAAGCAACAGTTGGGAAACACAAAGGAAACTATGACGCTTTAAAAATGAGAGATGTAGATGCTACTTCACAAACAATAGAATTAGGACAGGCAAATCCTGCTCACCCTGAAAGAACTTATGCAACAGGAATAAATATTCATAAACCGGGACTTAATAATCTTACAGGATTAACAAGTACGGGAACAGCAATTTCACAAGGCTGTTTGTTAATAGACAGAAATAGTTGGTCTGATTTTATTGGAAATTTCAATACCGATGCTCAACGTTCAAATACGGTAAGCGTTACTGTTTCTCGCAGTATGTCAACCCCTGCAAATGTAAATCGTCTGCCTGCCTTTAACTTCTTTATGAGCGGAACAAGACGTAATTTTTTCAGTCCTTTTTAAATGATAAAAAATATGAAAACAAAATTATTTATTATGATTTTAACAGGTTTAGCCCTAAATATCAATGTATCTGCACAAAAAGGATATGCTGAAAAAATCAATCAGTTTAATGACAAAGGGCAAAAAGAGGGTTTTTGGAAAGAAGATTTAAAGTTTCAAACGGAAGAAGCATATTATCATAATGGTGTGAAGTCGGGCATATATAAAACGTATCGAAGAGGAACATTAGCCTGTTTTGGAGAATTTGAGAATGGGAAAATGTCAGGTATTTGGTATTATTTTGGTGATTTTGGGCATTTGATGTCAATAATGAAAGATTTTCAGAAAAACGACAAGCCAATCCCCACCGAACACCATTCACAGGGCATTTGCCCCTATCAATGTTATTATATAACTTATTATCCGAATGGTGTTAAAAAATCAGAGGGAATTTTGTTGTGGGACGAAGACCCCGAAGATGATTTTACCTTTGAATACGGCGAATGGAAATACTACAATGAAAATGGAAATCTAACAAAAACAACAGTGTTCAAATAATTTTCGACAAACTAAAAGTTCGTTTTCGCGAACTTTTAGTTTGTAAATATTGCCGCAAAAGCGGCAAGAAAAAAGAGGGTGGGAATTTTTGCGACTGCGCCGCAAAGGGAAAAGAAATTGCCGCTTACACAGCGGTATAATCCCAATGCCAACCTGAAGCGGCACTATGTGGGCAACAAGGTTTACGAGACAGTAGGTTCTACATTAACTTTGAAGAAAATTTTGTTCGACAACGGCTACATTGAGAATAATATTTACTACTTTTACCTGCGCGATCACTTGGGCAATAACAGCGTGGTAGTTGATGCCAACGGGGTGCTGAAGCAACGGCTGTATTATTATCCCTACGGCAAGGTAATCGGCAATCAGGAGAGTTATGCCGAAGGCTTTCAACCGTATAAGTTTGGAGGTAAGGAGGCTGAGCCGATGTTTGGATTGGGCTTGTATGATTTTGAGGCCAGGCAGTTGGATGGGTATGGAGGGTTTACTAGTATGGATCCTCATGCTGAAAGTTATTATAGTTGGTCGCCGTATGCATACTGTGCGAACAATCCGATTCGTTATAAAGACCCTGATGGTCGCGATGGTATGGTAACAGGGTCAGGAACTCGTGAAGACCCTTATGTAATTACAGCAAATTATTATTATCAAAACGGCTCTTTAAATGACGAACAGATTACAGGATTAAATTCTGCCGTTTCTGCTTATAATAATTCAGGTAAAAACGGATTAACAGAGGTAAAAAATGCCGATGGTTCAAAAAGTTATGTTCGATATAATTTATCAGCAGAAGGGGTTAATAATGTTGATGATGCACGATTAACTACTGCATTTGAAACCACTTCGGGCGATACTCGTTATTATGGCAACATTGTTGGTACAGAACCAAGTTCGGGCGATGAATATGGCTCTGCCAATAATATCCGTATTGACTTTAATGTTGATAATATCAGTGCAGGTGTTGAAAGTGGAATGAAAAGCAGTCCTCTTAATAAAGGGGTAGCAATTCACGAGATAGGACATAATTTGGGGGGCGAGCATAGTGATGGCACTTCGGTTATGGATATAGTTCTCAAAACTGAAACGCACAATCAGTTTGGCGGGGCAACAACTGTATCTTATAGTTACCCAAGTATGGATAAAAAATTCACAAAAACCTTAATTGACAGACGAGATGTCCCACGAACTGCTGGCGCGGGTAGATTATGGACAAGAAGACCCTAATTTGTATGAAAAAGATTATTTTATTGGTTGCATTGTGCCATATTCAATTTAATATGTTTGCACAAAACGTTGATTCTTTGATAGATATTAAAGGATATTATATAACTGTTTTTGCAAAACAGGAAATAGTTTTTTCATACGAACAGAAGATAAAGAAAGCAAGGGGGGTATCTTATGCAACGCCAATAGATTACAAACAATTTTCTTTTTTTGTTCCTATTCAGATAGGCGATAAACTTGTTTGTGAAAAGGATATGATTTCAGAATTGTTTTTGCATTATTTGCAAACCGACTCTGTTTATGTTGTTGTAAATGCACTCAATAAAGATATATTGAAGTCAATAAATATACTGACCACAGATATTTCCAAAGAAACCTGTATTTTGTCAAATGCAATGCAATTTTCGCCATACTACGAAATAAATGGCGACAATAATTCATTGTACAAATGCACTTACATAGAAGGCTGTGCGCAACACAAACATATCCAAGAAATAGAAAAGAAATGGCAAAATTATTTATTG
>NZ_BAAHWV010000093.1:0-3107 GCF_054601255.1 Viscerimonas tarda
GAACGCCCGCCACAAGAGCGGCAATTATCGAAACCCTGTTTTCGAGAAATTACATTGTCCGCGAAAAGAAATCGCTCGTTCCCACCGAAAAAGGATTGACGGTTTATGAAACGGTTAAGGACAAGCGAATAGCCGATGTCGCTCTCACAGGCAGTTGGGAAAATACTTTGGCACAAATCGAAAGCGGCGAGATGCAGCCGGAAACATTCCAAAAGACGATTGAAATCTATACGCGCCAAATTACAATGGAATTGTTGGATACCAAGATTACCGTTTCAGATGAAAATGCGTGTGTTTGTCCGAAATGCAAAACCGCGCCAATCCGCTTTTATCCCAAAGTCGCAAAATGCAGCGACCCAAATTGCGGATTGGTAGTTTTTCGTACCATTAGCGAAAAGGAATTGACCGACAAACAGATTTTGGAATTGCTTACCAAAGACAAAACCGCAGTCATTAACGGATTCAAAAGCAAGGCAGGCAAAGTATTTCCAGCCGCATTGAAATTCGATGATGAATACAAAGTTACCTTCGATTTTTCGGATAAGAAAAAGAAATCCGGGAAAAAGTGATAACTTTGCCACTGAAAGACACGTCATAATGGTTTTTGCTGTTTTGCGTGGATTTTAGTGGCGGCTCTGTCGGGAGGGATACCCGGCAGAGCCTTTTTACTCTAATTATTCTGAAAACAAGGAAAATCAGTGATTATACTGTATTTTTGCAACCGAAAAAAAGAAATATAATATGGCAAAAAAGAAGCATCAGGGACATTACTGTAAAATCTGCGGCGAACATAAAGCCAATGAAAAATTCAGCGGTAAAGGACATTCCATACATATTTGCAGAGACTGTGAAGCATTGCCGCAGGAAAGGAAAAACGAACTTCAGTATATGAACCGGATTGAGCGGATTGCAGAAAAATATCCCCGTTCAAGGGAAGATTGGGATTTGCTCGAAAAGTATGCAAAAAACAAAGTATACCCGGAAGCAAGCGAGTTCGCTCAAATGATTCTGGAAATGAGCGGCAAACGGATAGCAAAAAGTTAAACGAGTTTGCATACATAAGTATTTTTGAGTAATTTTGCACCTCTGAAAAATCAGGAAAATGACAATTCAAGAACTTATACACCTTCGCGAATCGGAGGACAAGGTAGAATTTAAGCAGGCTAAAACGCAATTCGCCTACAATTCTGGTAGGAAAAGCGTTTTGGGTTACGTTTCCGCTATCGCTAACGAGGGCGGGGGCTATCTTGTCTTTGGCATTAAAGAGGCATCGCCGCACGAGGTTTGCGGGTCGCTGGCTTTTGAAGGGAAAGAAGGGAAATTGGAACAGGACGTTTATCGGGATTTGAAAGTCAGGATAAAAACGGAAACGCTTTTTGATGATGGGAAACGGATTTTGATAATCAAAATTCCGTCTCGACCGGTTGGCAAAGTGCTGTATTTTGAAGATGTTCCGCTGATGCGCGTTGGCGAAAGTTTAACGCGAATGTCTGACGAAATGTATCTTTCTATTATTCAGGAACAGGAGCCGGATTTTTCAGAAAAGATATGCGAAGGCTTGACCTTTGAGGATTTGGACAGGGAAGCAATAGAAGTAATGAAAGAGCGTTATGCCAAAAAACAGGAAAACCCCGCTTTCAGAACGTTGCCTGATATGCAAGTGTTTACCGATTTGGAACTCGTTCAAAACGGTAAATTGAATTATGCCGCACTGCTTTTACTCGGAACTCGTAAAGCATTGCGTCAATATCTTCCCAATGCTGCCGTTACTGTTGAATACCGTTTAAACCATTCAATGATACCCTATGATACCCTACACGGCAAGGCAGGAATTTCAAGAGTCTTTATTTACGTTAATCGACAAAATATGGGCTTATATCAACCAGCCTGCAAGTAACCCGCTGCTGCACATTCGCGACAAGTTCAATATCTACGACATTAAGAGTTTTAATGAAGAGGTTGTGCGTGAAGCAATTATCAATGCCTGCGTCCATCGCTCGTACAAATTTTCAGACGATGTTTTTATCAAGCAGTATCCTGATGAATTAATTATTACCAATGCAGGCGGTTTTCCTTCGGGCGTATCACAAGAAAACATTTTGATAATCAACAGCCGTCCGCGCAGTAAACGCCTGACTGAAGTGTTGCAAAAAACAGGATTTATAGAACGGTCGGGGCAGGGTGTTGATAAAATGTTTTACCTCTGCCTGATGGAAAGCAAGCCGTTGCCGGACTTTTCCCATACCGATGCCACACAGGTGGATTTACGGTTGAAAGCCAAAATTATTGACAATGCTTTTTATCTGTTTGTCAATAAAATACAAGGCGACAGAATGGACAAACTCAATGTATTTGACCTGCTCACATTGGATAGGGTGCGGCAAGGCATTTCGACAGATTTACCTGAACTGTCGGTTGCAAAATTGCAGCGCGAAGGCCTGATAAAACCTCAAAAACCAAAATCCAAGAAATTGATTCTATGCGACTTATATTATGATTTAATAAAACAAAGTGGCGGTGTAAGTGGCGGTGTAAGTGGCGGTGTAAGTGGCGGTGTAAGTGTGTCTGATATTGAAAAAACAATTTTGGAAGTTATTCGGAACAACGATAACATCAACACAAAACAAATTAGAGAGTTGCTCAATATGCCTCTCCGAACAGTAGAAAGATATTTAGCAAAACTTAAAGCGGAAAATTTGATAGAGTTTCGTGGAATACCTAAAACAGGAGGATATTACCTGAAAAACAGATAATACACGGAATATAGCACAACTGTTTCAATTCCCCATAAGAAAGTAAAAATTCCCCATAAAAACCGTATTTTTCGCATCTGTTTTTATTTAATAATCTGAATATCAGCAATAATACAATTCCCCATAGACACGAAAAAGAGTAGTAAGAAATAGAAAGATAGTCGTAAGAAATGAATAATTTCTTGAACTTAATGCGACATATAATATTGATTCCCTACTCTTTCTTAATCAAATGCTGCAAGTCAGGGTCGGCAGCAATTCGCGACAATTCTTCGGCAACAATCTGTTTCACATCGGCTTTGATTTGATTGTAATTGCGTTCAATTTCCGCCTGCATGGTATCGTTGCCGTCCC
>NZ_BAAHWV010000094.1:0-3036 GCF_054601255.1 Viscerimonas tarda
TTCCTTCCTGTGGGAATTTTGGCAATAATCCGCGTGATAAACACTTTCCGGTATGCCGTTGATGTTCCGAAATTAAATCCCCCGCAGTACGGACTTGCTTCTCCCCTGTTTTGGATGACCAATACCACTTTACTGTCGTTGGGTGCATTGGAGTCACCGGTTCGGGTAATGGTGACTGTTCCGTTTCCCAAATTATTATATATATTGATGCTGTTGTTTCCGTTGTAAAAAGTAGGGTCGCGGTAAAGCATTCTGCCGAATGCCATGGCACATGCCAATTCTTTGGCGGCATCTATACCGCCCGTCCAATTCAAGGATACCGCAGATCCAAAGGTTACATTTCCCGAAGTGTCCCAGCTGATATTGCCTCCGGCCACAGCTCCCGCACCGGTGGACTCCAACTGCCACTTATAGCCGCGAAGACCGTTAGAGCCTATCGTGACAGCGCCGGAGCCGGAAGTATAAGCGCCGGACGTATTGGCTTTCGTTCCCCGGAAAATACTGTCCGTATCAACCGTCCAGCCGGCAATGTAGTTGGCAGCTCCGAAACAGGCGATGCCGGAACCGGAAGCGTTGGTGGCAAGGAATCCGAAATCACCGTCTGAATTGTAATATAATTGTGACCTTTGCCCGGATGTCGGTCCGGCATTAGCCCCATATACGACTACGCGCTTGTTGGCATTGTCCAGCGCAATATGGGTATTGGACAGCGAGCCTGAATTGATAGTCCAGCCGCCTATCTTTCCCTGTGTAAAAGTGCAGGACAGGCCGTTGATATAATCCGTATTGATAATGCTTGATTTAATACTTGCAGCGTCCAATTTGGCGGCGGTAATGCTGCCTGCTGCAATGCGGTCGGCGCTTAACGTTCCTGTTGTAATGCTACCTGCGTTAATGGCGACGGCATTGACCTGCGCAGCCGTCAGTGTTCCGGTATAAATACCGGTCGATGAAATTTGTGTCAGCTTGGGATAGGAAGACCCGCCCAAGGCAGTTGTGATATTGTTTACCGGTGTTGTCCAGTTAAGGGAAACGGAGGATGCAAAACTTACATTGCCCGAAGCGTCCCATGTAATGTTCCCACTTGCTACCCTGCCAGAACCGTCGTTGTTTAACTGCCATTTCGTACCGTTAGCAATGGAGCCGTCGGCTCCCAGCGACACATTGTTTTTCCAAATCCTGCTGTTGTCGAAAGCCCAGCCTGCTATCCGGTTATAGACTTCCTTGGAACCGGAGAGCGTGTAATTGGCCGACAGGCAGAAATATTCCGTATTGTCCCATGCCATCATCTGTATGCCGATAAATCCGGTTTTGACCGTATTTCCCGAAGCTGCTATCTCACCCATTACGAAATGTCCGGCATTATTGCTTTGGTGCCAGGTCATGGTCAGTCCGTAAGGTCTGTATCCGCAGTTATACCAATATCCCGAACCGGCGGAAGAAGAACGGATTTGGAGAGGAATGGCTCCCACAATGCCCAGGTTGTCTGTTGTAATGCTGTCCGTCTTGATATTCCATCCACCGATTTTCCCGCGTATAAACGAGCAGGTCAGTCCGCTGATATAATCGGCATTGATAATGTTTGCCCGGATACTTGCCGCTTCCAGTTTTTCCGCCTTGATGCTTCCGGCAGCTAACAGGTCAGTATTGATAATTCCGGCTGTTATCTGATAGGCGCTTAATGTACCTGTGTATATTCCGGCATTGGTAATTTGTGTCAGTTTGGGATATGTCGCCCCTCCCAAACCGGCTACAATTTCCTTGATGGGAGTTGACCAGTTCAATACAACCAAGTTGCCGAAGGTAACATTTCCTGCGGCATCCCATGAAATATTTCCACCTGCCACCGCGCCTGCACCGGTGGCATCCAGTCGCCATTTGAATCCCCGGATACCGGTTGAGCCGATAGTCATCGAAGCGGATGCGGAGGTATAAGCCCCCGAAGTATTGTTTTTTGTTCCAAGAAAAATAGAATCCGAATCAATCGTCCAACCGCCGATTTTCCCTTTGGTTACGTTCAGGGTCAAGGCTTCGATGTTGGCGGCGGTAATAAGGCTTGCTTTCAATGCGGCAACATCTATTCTTGCAGCCGCAATTGTTCCGGCAGTTATTTGCGTTGCATTGATATTGACGGCGCCCACCGTATTTGCCGAAAGCGTTCCGGTAAATATTCCGGTGGCATCAATATAAGTGGAGCCTATCCATGCAAGGGCGACTTCCGAGCCAAATTCCACTTTGCCGGTTGTCGCATTGTATTTAATGTATTGGGTTCCGCGTCCAAGCTGTGCATTGCCGCCGTTATCGACAAAAAAAGTCCTATTTCCGTCCTTGAAACCATAGATGCCGTCTATCGTTTCAGTTACCACCTGTCCGGAAGCATTCAGCGCACTTAAAGCAAAATGCCCCAATGCCACGCCGGTCAATGTGCCGTTGGCATTTTTAACGCCTGCAAAAATTTTGGGCGTAATGACCGAGTTTCCACCAATCAGGGTTTTGCCGGTATCCCAGTCCGATACCCAATCCAACAGGTTGGCATCCGCGCCCGCCGGTCCGGTTGCGCCGGTTTTGGCTTTCGACCAGACGAAAGACACGGAATAGGTTTCGCCTTTGATTACAACCGGTATCGTAATGATTCCGGTGTCTGCCAAACTGGTGGTGTTGGCTGCAACGCTGTAAGCAATGGTTTTATTGGTATTATTAACCGTGATGGTGGAAAATCCGGCGGGTTTGGTAATCGTTCCTATGGTAAAATCCGTAACATTCACACCGCCAAGGGTGACTTTCAGGGTGGACGTAAAAGTTACCGCACTGACAATCGTTCCGGTATTGGCTGCTGCAAACACATATTCGGAAAGCGATTGATTTATCGTATAGGCATCCGTCTGCGTATAAACGGTTGCCTGTCCACGGGCGATCAGTTCCTTTGCCATGGTTTATTTTGAAATCTCGCACATCAATACGCCTTTGCCCGTTACATCGGCTTTGGCAACGGTAATGGATTTGCCGGTATAGGTTTTGGCAACGGCTGTACCTGCC
>NZ_BAAHWV010000095.1:0-2893 GCF_054601255.1 Viscerimonas tarda
ATTATCGAAGTGGAACCATCTGGAAAGTTGGATCATAGAGGGTGAAAATCCCGTACACGAATCGTTAACGAAGCCTAGCAGTATCCTGAGTAGTGCGGGACACGAGAAATCCTGTATGAATCAGCCGGGACCATCCGGCAAGGCTAAATACGACCGAGAGACCGATAGCGAACCAGTACCGTGAGGGAAAGGTGAAAAGAACCTCGAACAGAGGAGTGAAACAGCCCCTGAAACCATGTGCCTACAAGCGGTCGGAGCAGCGTTAAGCTGTGACGGCGTGCCTTTTGCATAATGAACCTACGAGTTATTGTCATTGGCAAGGTTAAGCGCCACGAGGCGCGCAGCCGAAGCGAAAGCGAGTCTGAACAGGGCGCATCAGTCAGTGGTAATAGACGCGAAACCAAGTGATCTACCCTTGAGCAGGTTGAAGGTTGGGTAACACCAATTGGAGGACCGAACCGATAAGCGTTGAAAAGCTTCCGGATGACTTGAGGGTAGGGGTGAAAGGCTAATCAAACTTGGAGATAGCTCGTACTCCCCGAAATGCATTTAGGTGCAGCCTTGAGTATTAGTTGTGTCAGGTAGAGCGACTGATTGGATGCGAGGGCTTCACCGCCTATCAAGTCCAGATAAACTCCGAATGGGCACAAGTAACAACTCAGGAGTGAGGGCGCGGGTGCTAAGGTCCGCGTCCGAGAGGGCAACAACCCAGATCATCGGCTAAGGTCCCCAAATATGTGTTAAGTTGCATTAACGAAGTTCAGCTACACAGACAGCTAGGATGTTGGCTTGGAAGCAGCCATTCATTTAAAGAGTGCGTAACAGCTCACTAGTCGAGTGGCAGGGCGTGGATAATAATCGGGCATGAAACATGTTACCGAAGCCATGGGATTAAAATAATCGGTAGGGGAGCATTCCAGTATGGCGTAGAAGGCGTACCGTCAGGTATTCTGGAGCAGCTGGAAAAGCAAATGTAGGTATAAGTAACGATAAAGGGGGTAAGATACCCCCTCGCCGAAAGACTAAGGTTTCCTGATCAACGCTAATCGGATCAGGGTAAGTCGGGACCTAAGGCACAGCCGACAGGCGCAGCCGATGGATGAAACGGTAAAGATTCCGTTACTGGCTGAATAAGTGAAGCGGAGACGCAGGAGTGAAACTGCTGCCACCTGACGGAATAGGTGGTTAAAGGGTGTAGGCGTAGATAGATGCAGGCAAATCCGCATTTAGAGCCGAACCTGAAAGTATGGAGAGTCTTAGGATGATTCAAAAATGCAGGTAATCAGGCTGCCAAGAAAATCCGCTAAGCGTTAATTATTTGGTCACCCGTACCACAAACGGACACACGTAGTCGGGTTGAGAATACTAAGGCGCTCGAGCGATTCACAGTTAAGGAATTAGGCAAAATAACCCTGTAACTTCGGGAGAAAGGGTGCCTGCTGGAAAGCAGGCCGCAGAGAAAAGGTCCAGGCAACTGTTTAACAAAAACACAAGGCTATGCGAATTCGAAAGAAGCAGTATATAGTCTGACACCTGCCCGGTGCTGGAAGGTTAAGAGGAGATGTCATAGCAATAGAAGCATTGAATTGAAGCCCCAGTAAACGGCGGCCGTAACTATAACGGTCCTAAGGTAGCGAAATTCCTTGTCGGGTAAGTTCCGACCTGCACGAATGGTGTAATGATCTGGACACTGTCTCAACTGTGATCTCGGTGAAATTGTAGTATCGGTGAAGATGCCGATTACCCGCGATGGGACGAAAAGACCCCGTGAACCTTTACTATAGCTTTACATTGGATTTGGGCACTTGATGTGTAGGATAGGCCGGAGACTGTGAAGCGGGTACGCCAGTATTCGTGGAGTCAACGTTGAAATACGGCCCTTTGAATGTTTGAATTCTAACTCCAGTAATGGAGGACATTGTATGGTGGGTAGTTTGACTGGGGTGGTCGCCTCCAAAAGAATAACGGAGGCTTCTAAAGGTGCGCTCAGGACGATTGGTAACCGTTCGCAGAGTGTAATGGTATAAGCGCGCTTGACTGGGAGACAAACAAGTCGGACAGGTAGGAAACTAGAGCATAGTGATCCGGTGGTTTCAGTATGGAATGGCCATCGCTCAAAGGATAAAAGGTACTCCGGGGATAACAGGCTGATCATTCCCAAGAGCTCATATCGACGGAATGGTTTGGCACCTCGATGTCGGCTCGTCACATCCTGGGGCTGGAGAAGGTCCCAAGGGTTGGGCTGTTCGCCCATTAAAGTGGCACGCGAGCTGGGTTCAGAACGTCGTGAGACAGTTCGGTCTCTATCTATCGTGGGCGCAGGATATTTGCGGGGAACTGACACTAGTACGAGAGGACCGTGTTGGACAGACCACTGGTTTACCGGTTGTTCCGCCAGGGGCATCGCCGGGTAGCTAAGTCTGGGAGGGATAAGCGCTGAAAGCATCTAAGTGCGAAGCCTGCCTCAAGATAATATATCCATATAAGGGACGTTGGAGACTACGACGTTGATAGGCTACAGGTGTAAAGGCAGTAATGTCAAAGCCGAGTAGTACTAATAGCCCGAAAGTTTTATAATAGAACCACGAAAAAAAATGGGTTTGCCATATACGGTTCAAAAAACGATACTCGAACCTTGTTTATTTGCTCTTTTGCATCAAGTCAAAATTAATTTGCTAATTAACAAATTTGCTGATTAGCTGGTTAATAAAAGAAATTCAGGTGGTTATAGCGTTGGGGTTCCACCTCTTCCCATTCCGAACAGAGAAGTTAAGCCCGATAGCGCCGATGGTACTGCACATGTGTGGGAGAGTAGGTAGCCGCCATTTTAAAAGGAGAACAGCCTCGCAGGGAATTGCGGGGCTGTTTTTTGGTTACCACCAGCCCCACCAAC
>NZ_BAAHWV010000096.1:0-2844 GCF_054601255.1 Viscerimonas tarda
ATCCTTTACAGGGGCTACCGCAACATTGAACTGCTCAAGAGAATCGGTAACAAGTGGCTGGCGCAGATTTGCGGTAGCGGCTTGGAAATAGAAGTATATGACGACGAATTTACGGTGAAATAAAAAAACAACTAATTATTATGAGTATAGTAAAATGCAAAGCCTGCGGTTCCGCCGATGTGGAACTTCGGGCATGGGTCAAGCCCAACATGGGCTGCGAATGTACCCATACTATTGATTTTTCCCAGACGGTTCTTGACAACAAGGCTGACTGCTATTGCTGCAACTGTCAGGACAATGTAGAATTAACCATTGAGGAGAATGAAAAATGAGACAGAAGGAACAAATTAACGAAATCCGCAAGGAATTGATGCAGGTTATCCGTGATGCGGTAGAACGTGAAAATGGCTGTATCGGCATGTTTTACAAAAATAAAGGCTGCCGGTACTATGATTGCGATGAATTGGAAGAATATGACGATGTGAAGATTGCAGTCATTCATAACCCGGTTTTAGATACTTACGGAGGCTATGAGGCCGCAACGGTTTTCGAAATTTATATTGACGACGAATCCCGTCTGATGTGTACTGTCAACGGCGAAAGCGGCGATGACCGTGATGAACCGCTCGAAAACGTAGAGACCGATGAGTTAATTGCCATTGTCGAATGGCTGCAAAATCAGGGCTTTGTTCCCGAAAACGAAGCCAACCCCTACCGTTGTGCCAAATGCGGCTCAAAAGACATACAAAGGCTGGCTTGGGTGCTTCCCAATAAGGGGAATTTGTTTGACGGCTATTCCGGCAACAATGAGGATTCGGAAGAAAACTGGTGTAATAGCTGCAACGGGCATTTTGAAATTTTGCCGGAAGACAAATTAATGAAAGAAATCGAGGCATGGCGGCAAAAATCCGGTTATCAGGAAGAATGGGATGACTTGAAGGCAGAAGAAAAAATTGAAGTGTGGAACTTAAACAAAGAGGAGGAACAATGAACAGGGAATTAGTTAAGGAACTGCTCCGGTATTTTGAAAATATAGGCGAAAAGCGCAACGAAGCGGAAGAACATTTATTCAAGGAATTACAGGACGAATCAGCTTATTTTCCGATAGCGAGCGTTCACAGAGACGACCTCGAAAGAGGGGGATTTGATGTTTCAACTATTACCGACGAGCAAATGGAAGAACTTGCCATCCAAATGAACGAATCCTACGTCGGAAAAGATATTTTTGAGGAGGATATAGAAATCATTGCCTTTCAAAGACTGGATATACCGAGGAAAAGCGACCTCTGCTGTCCCGACTGCGGAAGCTACAAAGTGGAAGAATACGACGAGAACGGCAGGCGCTTTTCCTGCAATACCTGCGATTATGAATGGCGGTTTGACAATAACAAAGAAGAAGTATGAATAACTATGTATTGGTAGAATTTCCCGAAGACGCCGCATATTTTGAGAACAGCGAAACCGGCTATCCCTGCTTCAACAGCGAGGACAACGGCGCACGATATATTCCCGAAGCGGAATATGCAAGGCATTTCGGACACGAGCCTCAACCGGATGCCTGCTTTCGACCGCTTTGCTGGCCTGCTTCGCAGGATTATTTGCGAAACAGGCTTTGCGAGCCGGTCATTGCCGATGAAAAAGCGCTGTCTGACTTCGGTTCGTCTGCCGTTTGGGTCCCGGTATGTCTTATAGAACTTGATAAATAGTTTAATATGAATACTTTTTGGAAAACATATAAAGAAAAATACGAATAAAATGAGAAGACAACTTTTAGAAGAATTGCACCAATATTTTGAAAATATAGGTTGCGACCGTTCCGAAACGGAAGAATACCTGTTCAAGGGGTTACAGGGCGAACTGCCTTATTTCCATATTTCTTCTGTTCACAGGGACGATCTCGAAAGCCATGGATTTGATGTATCCCATGTTACGGACGGCCAGATGGAAACCATTGCAGGCAAAATGGCAGACGCCTATACCGGAAATGATGTATTCTGGATAGACCTGGATATTATTGCCGACTATGCCGAAGTTCCCATGAAGCCTGAAAAATGGGATAAAAACTACTTGATTGAAAGGATACAGGATATTATTGACGAATACGGCGCTTTCAATACGGCGGAAGTCGGAGCCGATGCTTCCCCCTGCATCCATAGCAGTGAAGGTACAACTGTTTTGGCGGAATATTTCTGTGAAGATTGCGTAACAGCCGTTACATACAATAAGGATGGAGTGGAAATCCATACGGAATTTAAGCCTTATAAAGAGCTGGAACATAACGTTCTGTGCGCTGTTTACGAATTATGCGCGAATTGGAAAGCAAGGAACGACTGATATGGCTTCCCTTATGTCTTATAGAACTTGATAAATAATATGGAAAACTTAAACTCATTTTGCATTTGAATAAAAACTTCATGATGAAAAAGAAAGAAAGCAGAATACAAAGAGTTCATTCATTCGCCCATTACGGCGATTTCGTCCGGTGCAATTACTGTGATAAAATCATGGTGTTGCCGGTCGGAGCGGACAAATGCTCTTTATGTTACTATGAAAGAGCATTGGCATGGGAAAAAGACGATTGTCCCGAAGCGGATTCTTTTGAACTGGCCAAATCAGGAAAATATAAAGTTATTTTCGAAAGAGAAGAGCTTAAACCTTCCGAATACCTTTCCGACGAGGTATTAATCAATGAATTTGAAACCTGTCCAGATTTCAGGTTCAGGAACAGGGCGAACAATTACTGGGAAATTCTTGACAATGGGCGGAAAATCTATTCCGGCACAAAGGATGAAATGGAAACGAAGTTTGCACGGATTGTCAAACGGAAAAATTCCCGCAAGCGAC
>NZ_BAAHWV010000097.1:0-2819 GCF_054601255.1 Viscerimonas tarda
GTTCGGGACTTCCGAAAAAGCATACCTTTCGGGAAAGGATAACGGTATCGCTTTTTCATCCTTTGTGGAATATGTTTCGCCGGACAAGCAGGAAACGCTGCATTACGAAACCCTGCTTAAATACCGGCCTTCAACAAGCAAATACCAGCCTCAAAACCGCTTGTCGGATTCACTTTACATAGAAACGGAGGCTGATTTTATCCTGCTGAACAAACCTTTGGAAAGCAAGGGTCATATCGGAATCGACAATTCTTTCACCCGTTTGGCGGACGGCGCCCTATTCTTAAACAGCGGGCAGTATTTGCTGGCTGCCGCCGGAGGCATCAAGCATTACGGCAACGCCTGGTTTCTGGAAGACATTTCCTCGGAATGGTTTTCTTCCGGTTTTGCCGGCTCAGGCTGGGCGATTGTCCGCAATCAAACGACCGGTAATGTATCGGCAACCTTTGACGAACTGACTGTTCGTAAGAAAATGCGGATATATGAACTGGAAGTGCAAAAACTCAGCGCGACCAACGGCGCCCTGTGGATTAGCGACAGTTGCAGCGGGGACAGCGTTGAAAAAATTGAGAATTGAAAGTTGAAAGTTGAGAATTGAAAATGAAAGTTTTATGTCCATATATCATTACCCCAAATACAAAATACTGATAAGTCCCGATTCCAAAAGGACGCAGGGCTTGCAGGTTGGCGATGTGGTGCGGCGTCAGTATTTCGACTCGCCCAAACTCATTTATTCTTTAATGGTTGTCCTTGAAACAGGCGTGAACATTATCGGGGAAAACGAATCGCACTACTTTACCGGCGCTCTGCTCGAAGGCGACGAGCCGAAAACAGGCGAAGTGCTGGATTTTGTCCGCATTACCAATTTATTCAATAGAGATAGAAGCGGCGCCCTTTACCTGACAGCTTCCGATGCCGAATCCCCCTATATGGATGTAATTGACGGTATGGCAAGCGAAAATTCCCTGTGCTATCCCGCAATGGACGGCGGAATTACAGACATACCCGACAAAGACAAATACGCCGTTGCGGGGACAGAGTTTCTGACAACAGGCTATACGCAGGACGGACAGGAAGCGGGCAGGATTTTCAGGATTACAAGAAATAATGTTACTAATCCCGGCAATGCGCCTGTTGGACTGAAACAGACTATTGAAAAGGAAGTCAGCCATCCGCAAAGGCTGGTTATTTCCTACAAAATCCGCGCTTCCAAGTCAATGGAAAATGTTCCGGTCGGTTTCAGCTATACAAGCGGCGAAGAAACTGACGGCGCGGATACAATCAACATAACGGAAGAATGGAAATACCTCCTGCACATTATTACGGTTGATTATCCGCCCCAATACCGGAGAAGTTTTTCAATCGACCTGACCGTTCATTTGCTTTCGGAAAGCGACTGGGTCGAAATCGCCGACTTAAACATTGTCCTGCAAGCGGATTTGGCAAACTTTGCCAATGCCTCCAAAGTGCGTATCGGCAAGGTAAAAGGCATTATCGACCCCGTGTTCGGCGTACTGGAAGGTTACGGCGCTTATTTTCAAAACCTCTATGCCACTAAAAACGTAAACATTGCCGGAACACTGACCGCAGGCGACGAAAACGGCTTTTCGTCCACGTTCTATGTCGGAAAAATCCATAAGAACGTCATTTTAAACAGCATTGATTGTGCATTTGAGGATGAGGCTGCCTGCATTACGGAAGATAAAACACCGGTTGGAATAGGAAAAATCCGGCAAATCGGAAATTCGGCGCAATCAGTTGTGCAATCGGCACAGTGGCGCACTGCCCATACGGAACAAAAATACTGTTTTTCCGTATGGATAAAGTCTAACAGGGAAAGCTTACTTACTGTTTATCAAGACGAACATTGTATCGGAGCCATTGACATTGATTCCACCGATTGGAAGCGGTATTCTGTTTCTTTCTTTATCCGGCAATCGGAAAACGCCGCTATGGTTATCCGTTTGGAAACAACAGAAACCGGCGTAAAAATTACCGCCCCGCAGTTGGAAGCAGGCGCTACGCCATCACAGTATCAACCGACCGACGGCACACTCTCTTACGTGGAAGACTACGGCGCATGGTTTTCCAAAGGCGGCATCGGAGGAACGATTCAAAACCCGCTGTTGCGCCTCAATGAAGACGGCTCAATCAGCAGTCGCGACAATTCATTTGTGATAAAACCGGACGGAACAGGACACTTTGCATCCGGTCGTTTCCAGTGGACGAAAGATACCATAAGCTTGCAGGATGTAACCATTCGCTGGGAAGATTTTGATGATGAGGCGAAAGACAACCTGCTTCCCAAATCGGTCAGTTTAAGCGGAACAGACGTTTTTCATTATCCGGACGAATTGGAAAACACCGCAGAACCGACAGAAATTTATATCTATGCCGCAGAGCATAATTTTACGGCAACAACAAGAAAATGGCAATACCTCGCCTCCGGTTCCCTTTGGAAAAACATTGCCGGAACAAATCAGGATTTTATAAAAATTCTGCCTTCCGCCCATTATTGGGAAAGCCGGAATGTGCTTTCCGTCAAATACATTGCCGTTTGTGACGGAAAAGAATACACCGGTATTTTTACTGTTTTCAAACAATTTGACGGTCAGTCGGCATATTCTATACAGATAACGTCTTCGAGCGGATCGGTTTTTAAAAACGGGATTGTTTCCTCGCTTTTACAGGCAACAGTCCAAAAAGGCGGCATGGATGTCACGGATAAAATTCCGGAAGCCAATTTCAAATGGATACGAAAAAGTGACAATCCGGAAAGTGACGAGCTGTGGAACAGCGCCTCGCACACCGGAAAAACG
>NZ_BAAHWV010000098.1:0-2780 GCF_054601255.1 Viscerimonas tarda
GTTTGGTTTTCATACATTACTCCTCCACTTCAATAAACCGTACCCAATACGACAAGTCGTCAAAAGATTCGTCATTGATTTTTTCGGCAAATTCATCGGGTGTCAATTTTTCCACATAATCATCTGCCCAGCCGGATATGATTTCATCATTGGTTACATTCCGCTCAAAACGTTCAATCGGATAAAGAAAAACGGCAAGTTCTTTTTCTACCGGTTCCGGCTCTTTTGTGCCGGACAAATCCACATAATAATCCCAGGCAGTAATCAGCCAATCGATACAGATTTCGCTCAGTTGCCGCGTTTCTTCCACTCCCGTTTCGGGATTTTCCAACAGGCAGCTTCCGTCCGAAAATATCCTTGTCAGATAATACGCCGTATAAACGGAATTGCCGCATTCGAGCGATTTTTCCGATTCTTCCTCCACATAAACACAGTGAGGCAATAAGCCTGCTGGAAATTCTTCTACTGCGCAAAGCGCGTTGATAATTTCACTTTGCAGGTCGTTCAGCCTTTTTCCAAAATTCATATTTGTTTGTTTTTAAGTTTGATAATCAGTTATAATCCCAATTCCCTTTCTTTTTCAACAAGTCTATCATAAACTCGTCCAACACCAGCGTATCTAACCAGCCGTCGGCATCATTCAGCCCTTCGAGGTAGGCGTTCATTAGTCCTTGCGACTTGAAGGTTTTCTCGTCCACAACACCCCCATTCGCCTCCAACCATTCTTCGGACGGGATTTCGCCACTATCCTCATACTCCCTTACCGCTTCAGTACCAAATATGATAGTTACCGACACTTGTTCGGTATCTTGTTCTTCATCATTAGCATTTTTCCAACCTGAAACAGCGCCGATGAAATCCAACACATCAGAATATTGCCCTGTTTCTACTTCCAAGCGGGTTTCAAAAACACCATTATGGCTATTATAGCCATCAACAAATACGCGGTCATTTTCATCCAAGTAAACATCTGTTATATCAATGTTCGGATTATCTTTATTGCTCCAAAAAGTGGAAGTGACGGGGTAATCGCTGTCCCAATCATCTTCAAGTCCCTCTGTAAAAGTGATTTTACCATTGTTTTCTTTCAAAGCGGCAATGATAAGATTGTAGATCGCATTACTTATTCTTTTTTGTTCCGCAATCAGGCGGATATACTCTTTATTTGCTTCGCTATACTCTGTGTTACACCAGTCAGACATATTATTTCTCCTTTCTATATTTTATTCGTTAATACCACAAATCTCCGTATCGGTAATTTGAAATTCGCCCTCTACTTCAAAATTGTAGTCCATTTCATTAATAACTTCTTCAACATCTTCATCCGTGATTTCGTCCACTTCCGGATTATGAATTTCAAGACGAACTGTTATGTACGCTGTTTTTGTTGCCATATACTTTTGTTTAGTGTTTGTTATTTATTCTGTTTTCAATTATTCGTTTGCAGTCAGGACAAACATAAAATGCACGGTCTTCTTCATCCGGTGCATCCTCCTTGTCAAAAAAGAACCCTTTTGCACAATGTTGGCAGAAGGCATGATATTTAAGCATAATATCTTCTTCATTGATTCCGTGTTCATTCAAAAATCCGGTTGCTTCTTTTTCCGAATCAAAATGCCAGATTTCGTCTTTGTCATCCAACAGGTATTCAAGTCCGTTTAAGGTCGTTTCACCTTCGGGACGGCAGATAATAAATCCTTTTTCAGTCATGCTTATTGTTTCTTTGAAATGTTGTCCGGATGTCCGGTAAATACAATCTTGCCTTCTGTTTGCAGAATTTCCAGATATGATTTTATCGCATAATCCGGAAAATACCAAAGATTTTCGTAATCCGCCGGCTCTCCGTCATAATTTTCATCTTCGGGAAATATAGCTCCTTGTCCGATAGCCGGCGCTTCGGTTAGTCCGATATTGCAAGCATACCACCAATCATTTCCGATGTATCGGGAGTTTTCCATCAATTCGGCTAAATACGCTCGTTCATCGTGAATTTTTTTGTTGATTATATCTTGAAATTCTTCTCTGTTGGAAACGGCTATTTCTAAATCCCCGTTATCCAAGACAGTCAATTCAATTGCATTTCGGTTGCAATTCTTGTTGTTTTCGTGGATGGTTTCCAGTATATTTTCTCGAATATTTTCTAACCAATCCAGATGCATACATCCTAAATCATAACAATACAGCGTGGAAGAAATATTGTAATACTCATCATACACGTCAAGGCAAATACTGCCGTCATCCAAAGAAACCTTTTTGACAGGAGAATCATAGGCGTTACCGTCATTGTCAAACCAAACAACATAAGTCACATCGCATTGCTCATCATCAAGCAATTCAATCTCTTGGAGGTAATTGCTTTTAAGAATATTCACTATGGATTGAATGATTTCTTCGCGCAATTCGTCGATTCTTTCTTGAAATGTTTGTTGTTGTTTATCCTTTCCCATTGTTTATTATTTATCCATTAATACTGCTTTGGGGACACAAATCAATATAGATGTAATCTTCAGATTGTAAAAACCATTTAATACTTTCGTATAATTCATCGCTATCCTCATCGTCGGTAATATCATGCAGATGGGAAGTTTTACCTCCATAGTAGGCAAGAATAATAAGAACAGCATCAAACAGTCTGATTTTTTTGACACCGTATTGACAATCGTTTCCTTCATCGGAAGTACTGAAATCAAGCGTTTCGTCCACAGGTAACCGGAGTAATTTATCGGCAAATTCTTCCAAAGTCACTTTCTCGGATGCAAATTCGACCGTTCCTACAAGAT
>NZ_BAAHWV010000099.1:0-2631 GCF_054601255.1 Viscerimonas tarda
TTACAACGTACATATAGCGGGTCGCCGCATCCGAAACGATTGTTACGTCCGAAAACAGGGTCGGGATAATCAAAAAGCCGCCGCTGTTGTCCTTAACGCCGGACAGCAATACGCCCTTGTGGATAACCGGCTCGGCGCTTGCCGTTTCTTCGGCAAACTCGCCCACGTCAATGGTTCCGCCGCAGTCTGCAAATTCTTCGTCTGAAGGGTTGTCGTGGATTTTGGCTACATAGCCGTGGATAAGCCGCGCCGTGCCGACTCCGCCCGTGCCGGCGGCGGACATATCGACACGCTCAATACTCCGCCCTAAGGCTATTTTGCGAATGGCTTCACGTATCATACGTTGGCTGTTTTTGCTGTTTTCCATAACAGATGTTTATGGAAGAATAGCCGGAAAAAGGCAGAAAAGTTGGAAAGGGAAAAGCTAAAGTTTAGTTTATTATTATCATACCAGTCTGTTAAGGGATAAATTCAAATTATAATTTCATGCAAAATCTCTTATTTACAACTTTTTCTCTCATTAGCGCTTTGTTTGTAAAACAACGATAAATGTTCTTGATAATGTCGTCATAATTGTTGTGCCCATTTTTGTCAATATAATAAAAAGGTTTTATAGAAACACAATTTTTATGTTCAAAAAGCGTATATAGCAACGTCTTATCAGATAAACCACATGAATGTCCCCAAATAAAGACTTGATATAAACCACTTTCAATAAATCCCAACAAATTTTTATAATTTTGAGTTTTTAAATAATTGATAGTCTTGATATTGTCCAAATATATGCCACCTCGTTTTTCAATTTCTTTATGTATTTCATCTTGTTCATCACCATAGCCGAAAATCATAGGATAATCAGAATTATTTAATTGTCCATGTATGAATATATAATCAAATGCATTTTTCGCCCAATCATCTAATTGCCACGCATTTGTATGAATACATTCTATCATCCTTTTTGGCAAATCCGTATAATTATAATTCAAAAACAATGTTCTATTTGGGTAAATTGATGTTTTACAGGAAGTATAAATATCTAATCCACTTTTTATGCGAGACAAATATGAGTCAAACTGTCTGTTATATTTTATTTTTTCCTCCTCTGTTTCAGGAAGATATTCTTCCCTTAAAGCAGAAATGCCATAAGAAGTGAAATCAGCAATATTAAAACATTGCCCTATGTTCTTTAAATCAAAATTGTCTAATCTTGCTTCATTTATTTCTTCAGTAAGATATTTTTCTAATTCTATTTTTATTTCATCAAAATCCCGATTTAATTTTTCTATTGTATAGGTTCCATTAGAAAGAATAGTTTGATTATCAATGGTGTTCTTTAATTGTGTAAAATATTCTTCTTCAATATCAACCCAATTTTGCAAACTTGTCTTTTCTGTAATTAGCTTTAAAAGCTGGTTTTTAAAAGAAATAGACATTTGCTTTTTATTCTTATCAAGGTCCTTTTCTTTTTCAAAATAAGCAATAAAATCATTATAAGAATGGACTTCTTGTAACAATTGAGAGTGGATTGGCAGGACGAGATTTATTGATAACAGATTTGTTTCAAAATGGCCGTTTTTGTAATTTTCAAACTTTCCAAATTCTGCTATCGTTTGTTTCCACAACCAATCTATGAAGTGGCAATAACCCGTTTTTAATCCATGAGATAAATCAAAACCATTTCCTGTCAGTATTATTCTGTTCATGTTTATTGTTCCAATAATTAAAAAATCCGCCACAAAATAACGAATTTTTTATATATAATCGGATTTTATTTAGAAATGTGTGAAAAAATAATTTAATCTTACTTTTAATAAATCGCTTTTGTTCCTGCGGTTTTATCAGCAACAAACAGAAATGTTGGAAAAAGTTGAAAATAGTGATTATAACCGGAAAATTCGTATTTTTGTAATCGAATTTCCTGATGTGTTTTATACAAACAATAAAAAAAGGAGGTATTTATGATTAAGTACATTGACAGTAAAAAAATGGGACGGGGACGGCATGGCTGGTTGGACAGCCATTTCCATTTTTCCTTTGCCGAATACTGCAATCCGGACAATGTCCGTTTCGGAGCGCTCCGCGTTTTGAACGACGATATTGTTCAGGCAGGCGAAGGTTTCGGTACGCACCCCCACCGCGATATGGAAATCATATCGTATGTTATCAAAGGCGAACTGTCGCACAAGGACAGTATGGGCAACGCCCACACGCTGACCCGCGGGCAATCCCAGTATATGAGCGCAGGAACGGGAGTAACCCACAGCGAATACAACCACACGGATGGCGAACTCCGTTTCGCCCAAATATGGGTTTTCCCCGATAAAAAGGGTTACAAGCCCAATTACGGCGATTACCGCTTCAAGCTGGAAGACAGACTCGACAAATGGCTGCCGATAGCAACCTCATACGACAATGCGGCAAACGCTGCTCCCATAAAAATTCACGCCGACATTAACATGTATGCTGCGATTCTTTCCAAAGGGAAACAGATAGATTTCCGGGTTGGAAGCGACCGTCAGGCATATTTGGTTTTGTTTGAGGGCGCAGCGACTGTAAACGGCATCCGCATGAATGAACGGGACGCTCTGGAAATCGTAAAGGAAGACATAAGCATTACGGCGGAACAGGAAG
>NZ_BAAHWV010000100.1:0-2587 GCF_054601255.1 Viscerimonas tarda
TGAAGGTGGTTCCTTGATTGCGTTTAGCCCAGCCAGCCCCCCCTGCCCCCCATAGGGGGGATCAGAAAGTCCCCCTACGGGGGATTTTAGGGGGCTGGAGGTTGGAGGGGCTTTGGAACTTTAAACAAAATTCGTATCTTTGTGTCCTTGTAAAGTTAAATATATACGCAATATAAATAATTATGTTCGAGAGTTTAAGTGATAGATTAGATCGTTCGTTCAAGCTGCTTAAAGGGGAAGGAAAAATCACCGAGATAAATGTGGCCGAAACCCTGAAAGATGTACGGCGCGCGCTGCTGGATGCAGACGTAAACTTCAGGATAGCCAAGCAGTTTACCGAATCGGTGAAGGAAAAGGCCATGGGCCAGAATGTGTTGACGGCAGTCAAGCCCGGTCAGTTGATGGTAAAAATCGTGCACGACGAGCTCGCCGAATTGATGGGTGGAAAGGCTGTCGGGATAAATATAAAAGCTTCGCCGGCGGTTATTTTGATGTCGGGTTTGCAAGGTTCGGGTAAGACCACTTTCTCGGGCAAACTGGCAAAATACCTCAAATCGAAGAAAGGCAAAAACCCGCTGTTGGTAGCCGACGACATCTACCGTCCCGCCGCCATCGAGCAATTAAAAGTACTGGGCGCACAAATAGAGGTGCCCGTATATGCCGAAGAAGAAAACAAGAATCCGGTAGAGATAGCCCTCAACGCCATTAAGCAGGCAAAGAAAAACGGCAACGACCTGGTCATAATAGATACGGCAGGTCGCCTGGCCATCGACGAGGCGATGATGAACGAAATAGCCGCCATCAAAGCCGCCGTAAAACCCGACGAAATTCTGTTTGTCGTGGATTCGATGACCGGACAGGATGCCGTGAACACAGCCAAAGAATTCAACGACCGCCTGAATTTTGACGGAGTTGTACTCACCAAACTCGACGGTGATACACGCGGTGGAGCCGCTCTGTCGATCCGCTCGGTGGTTGACAAGCCCATCAAGTTTGTGGGGATGGGCGAAAAAATGGATGCCCTCGATGTATTTCACCCCGAACGTATGGCCGACCGCATATTGGGCATGGGCGACATTGTTTCGCTCGTAGAACGCGCCCAAGAGCAGTACGACGAAGAAGAAGCCAGACGCCTGCAAAAGAAAATAGCCAAAAACCAATTCGACTTCAACGATTTCATTTCCCAGATTCACCAAATCAAGAAAATGGGGAACCTGAAAGACCTGGCATCCATGATTCCGGGAGTAGGTAAAGCGATGAAAGACATCGACATAGACGATGACGCCTTCAAAGGAATAGAAGCAATCATCTACTCGATGACCCCCAAAGAAAGGTCGAATCCCGAAATATTGAACGGAAGCCGCCGTCAACGCATAGCCGTGGGCAGCGGAACATCCATACAGGAAGTAAACAAGCTCGTTAAGCAGTTTGACGAAACCCGTAAGATGATGAAAATGATGACCCAAATGAAAGGCGCAGGAAAAATGATGCCGAAAATCAGAAGATAAAAACAGCCCAAAAAATCCCCCGTAGGGGGACTTTGGATCCCCCCTACGGGGGGCGGGGGGCTAAAAATTAATACTATGCAACTTATAGATGGAAAGGCCATAGCTGCTCAAATAAAAACTGAGGTGGCTGCCGAAGTGAAACAAATAAAGGCGAGAGGAGAAAAAACGCCTCACCTGGCCGCCATTCTGGTCGGACACGACGGCGGCAGCGAAACATACGTGGCAAACAAAGTCCGCACCTGCGAAGAGGTCGGCTTCAAATCGTCTCTCATTCGTTTCGAGAACGAGGTAACCGAAGCCGAACTGTTGAACTGCGTCGCGAAACTGAATAACGACCCCGATGTGGACGGCTTCATCGTTCAGTTGCCCTTGCCAAAACACATCTCCGAGCAAAAAATTATCGAGGCTATCGATCACCGGAAGGACGTAGATGGTTTTCATCCGGTGAACGTGGGACGCATGTCCATCGGTCTGCCCTGCTTTGTATCGGCCACACCCGCCGGCATTCTGGAGCTGCTGAAACGCTACGATATTCCCACACAAGGCAAGCACTGTGTAGTTCTTGGTCGAAGCAATATTGTAGGGAAACCCGTCGCCAGCCTGATGATGCAGAAAGCCTGTCCGGGAGATGCAACCGTTACGGTGTGCCACAGCCGCACTCCCAACATAAAAGAAATTTGTCTGCAAGCCGATATAATTATCGCCGCTCTGGGTGTCCCCGAGTTCCTGAAAGGCGATATGGTGAAAGAGGGTGTTGTAGTAATAGACGTAGGCACCACCCGCGTCCCCTCCACCGAAACCAAATCGGGATTCCGTCTGAAAGGCGATGTCGCATTTAACGAAGTAGCAGCAAAAGCCGCCTACATCACCCCCGTGCCGGGAGGCGTAGGCCCGATGACCATTATTTCGTTGATAAAAAACACCTTGCTCGCCGGAAAGAAAGAGATTTACAAATAATAATCAGAGCACAAATACCGTAGGGAAGCCCCCTAAAATCCCCCGTAGGGGGACTTTCTGATCCCCCCTACGGGGGGCAGGGGGGGCTGGCTGGGCTAAACGCAATCAAGGAACCACCTTCC
>NZ_BAAHWV010000101.1:0-2572 GCF_054601255.1 Viscerimonas tarda
TGTGCATTGGCGGAGCAAATGTTCCCGATATAGCTGATACCGTTACCGGATTGGTTCCGCAGTTTATCGAAATAAAGCCGGACTATGCACCCCGTTTTATCGACAAGTTCTTCGGCAAATACGCCGTACTGCTCGAAACGCCTTTCGCTCGCCAGACCGTCAAAAAGGAACTGATACTGGCAGGCAAGCTGTCGGGCGAAAAAGATATTGAATCCAAAACGGCGGTATCGGTGGCGCATCCATCCAACGGTTATCTGCTGAAAAACATGGTCAGGGAAAGCGGCGACACTTCTGTGGGTGTCTATCTGAATGGCTTGCTTGTCAATGAGATTGTTATCCAAACCAACGGGACTTTCGTTTTTATCAGGCAAGGGAAGGAAATAGCGCGAATGGACGATAACGGAATTTCCTGTTCCAATGTATCCGCAACGGCTTCTCAGGCAGGTTCCGTACTTCTTTACGGTTCCCATATCATTAATGCAGCAGATGATACGGATGAAGGCACCGTCAATATCAATTACGCCGGATATGCAAAAGGAACAGGCAGATTCCGAAATTTCAATGTCTATAACGGCAAAACGGCTTCTCTTCCCCTGCTTCAGGTCGAAGGCAAAACCGCAACGGTATATGCCAATGCTCTGTTCAAGGTCAGTAATTCCGGTTTGGGGATAGCGCTGTCCAATAAGACTTATGCAAAAACAGACAAGCGGCTTGTCAATACCTTTTCATGGGCGGACAGCGCAGGGGAAACGATTGCCTTTATCGGTTACGATACGGCAGATTCCTTTGACCTTATGCTGAAAAACAGTTTGGGCAATATCCTTATCAGTCCCAACGGTTATTTGGATATTCAGGGGGAACTGCGGATTGGCGGTACGGCTATCGGCAATATTTACGTTACCCAAACCACCTTCAACACCGAACTGGCAAAAAAGGTAACAGCGGTAACCGGCAAGGGCTTATCAACCGAAGATTTTACGACTGAATACAAAAGCAAGTTAGACGCTATTTCTTCCGGCAGTCTGTCGGATGGTGGCGGTAATGGGTATGCTTTGGCTTCGGAAGTCGTTACGGAACTGGCCAAAAAGTTATCCAAATCCGGCAATTTATCCGATTTGGATAACAAGGCAACCGCCCGCACGAATTTAGACGTTTATTCCAAAGCGGAAGCTGGAAACATATTTTTAAAAATATCCAATAACCTGCTGGAATTGGTATCCCTTTCCGCCGACGAAATGAACGGGCTTACCCCCGAACAGGCGCTGGCAAGGAAAGCGGAAAAGCAAGCGGCAGTCAGAAATACTATTGATGCCGAGAAAAAGGGAACCGGAGAACTGAAACTGTCCAAGGCTTCCAACCTGTCCGACCTGCCGGACAAGGCGGCGGCAAGAAGCAGCATCGGCGTCTATTCCAAAGCAGAAATGGATGCGCTTTTAGCCGGAAAACTGCCGAATAGCGCCGCCTATACCGGCGAGATTTTTACCACTACCCATAAAACCAAACTGGAGGGCATTAAAACAGGTAATTTTCAGGGGACAAACGCACAGGGACAACCGGTCAACCAGACCGAAGGCTATGTGCTGGTTACGGACGCCGTGAAGGAACTGGGAAAAAAAGCCAACCTGCTGATGGACAATTACAACAATGACCAAAAACTGACCATTGCAAACAATCTTGGAATATACCGGAAAACAGATGCCGATACTAAATTTGCCATACTTGAAAACCTGTTTCAGGACTATATCAATCACTTGACAAGTCAGGGAAAATCCACCACCGAAGCTCAAAAGATACTGCGTGACAAGCTGAATGCACCGGGCAATGAAGATGTCAGCGGGAATTACCTTCGTAAGGATAGCCGGCTGTCTGACCTTGTGCTGTCGAATACCGATGCCAAAAAGCAAGCCTGCCAGAAATTAGGCGCCGCCTACGCCGAGGAATACCAACCCAAACTAACCGATACCGGCTGGCTGCAAATGGCCAATTCGGGCAATGCAACCGATACCAGCCGCCTGTTTATCCGGCAAACAGGCAATATCGTCTGCATACAGGGCATCATCAACACAGCCAAACGCGACGGCAACAACTGGGGTGGAACCGTTGCGGTTATTCCCAACCAGATAATGCCGCCCAAATACGGCTTGCGGATGTCTTATGCCGACTACAACGACGACCATATTTATAACCGCGGTTCTTCCTTCGTCATTCAGGGAAATACACGGAAGATACTGCTTTATGAAAAGGGGTGGTACAATGTGAATACGGAAATCAATTTTACATACATGACGTGAAAAGAGTTATGAGTTAAGAATTATAAGTTAAAAATGAATGATATATGAAGAAAATAAACATTCAAAGGGATATTGACAGCCGCAGGAATATGGCAAAAGCCGTTATGCCGGTTATGGGAATTGAAACGGAAGTAAAACCAGTTAAAGAAGAAAACGATGCCGAAAGCGAAGTTGTACATAGGGCAACGCCTGACACAGGCGCCCCTGCCGGTGAAAAAACGAAGAAAAGAAGACGGACGTCCGAAGGGGACATACAGGCGTTACCTGTTTGAAGAAACCCG
>NZ_BAAHWV010000102.1:0-2569 GCF_054601255.1 Viscerimonas tarda
CGTTTTTCCGGTGTGCGAGGCGCTGTTCCACAGCTCGTCACTTTCCGGATTGTCACTTTTTCGTATCCATTTGAAATTGGCTTCCGGAATTTTATCCGTGACATCCATGCCGCCTTTTTGGACTGTTACCTGTAAAAGCGAGGAAACAATCCCGTTTTTAAAAACCGATCCGCTCGAAGACGTTATCTGTATAGAATATGCCGACTGACCGTCAAATTGTTTGAAAACAGTAAAAATACCGGTGTATTCTTTTCCCTCACAAACGGCAATGTATTTGACGGAAAGCACATTCCGGCTTTCCCAATAATGGGCGGAAGGCAGAATTTTTATAAAATCCTGATTTGCTCCGGCAATGTTTTTCCAAAGGGAACCGGAGGCGAGGTATTGCCATTTTCTTGTTGTTGCCGTAAAATTATGCTCTGCGGCATGGATATAAATTTCTGTCGGTTCTGCGGTGTTTTCCAATTCGTCCGGATAATGAAAAACGTCTGTTCCGCTTAAACTGACCGATTTGGGGAGCAGGTTGTCTTTCGCCTCATCATCAAAATCTTCCCAGCGGATAGTTACGTCCTGAAGCGCAATTGTGTCTTTTGTCCAGCGGAACCGTCCACCGGCAAAATGTCCCGTTCCGTCGGGCTTGATAACAAAGGAATTGTCGCGACTGCTGATTGAGCCGTCTTCATTGAGGCGCAACAGCGGGTTTTGAATTGTCCCGCCAATGCCGCCGCGTGAAAACCATGCGCCGTAATCCTCCACATACGAGAGCGTTCCGTCGGTCGGCTGGTATTGCGAGGGTGTTGCGCCCGCTTCCAACTGCGGGGCACAAATTCTTACGCCGGTTTCTGTTGTTTCCAAACGGATAACCATAGCGGCGTTTTCCGATTGCCGGATAAAAAACGAAACAGAATACCGCTTCCAATCGGTGGAATTAATGTCAATGGCTCCGATACAATGTTCGTCTTGATAAACAGTAAGTAAGCTTTCCCTGTTAGACTTTATCCATACGGAAAAACAGTATTTTTGTTCCGTATGGGCAGTGCGCCACTGTGCCGATTGCACAACTGATTGCGCCGAATTTCCGATTTGCAGGATTTTTCCTATTCCAACCGGCGTTTTATCCTCCGTAATGCAGGCAGCCTCATCCTCAAATGCACAATCAATGCTGTTTAAAATGACGTTCTTATGGATTTTTCCGACATAGAACGTGGACGAAAAACCGTTCTCATCCCCGGCGGTGAGTGTTCCGGCGATATTCACGTTTCGTGTGGCATACAGGTTTTGAAAGTATGCCCCGTAACCCTCCAATACGCCGAACACGGGGTCGATAATGCCTTTTACCTTCCCAATGCGCACTTTGGAGGCATTGGCAAAGTTTGCCAAATCCGCTTGCAGGACAATGTTTAAGTCGGCGATTTCTACAAAGTCCCCTTCCGAAAGCAAATGGACGGTCAGGTCTATTGAAAAACTTCTTTGATAGTGAGCAGGATAATCAACCGTTATGATATGCAGGAAGTATTTCCAGTTTTCTGTTATATTGATTATATCCGCGCCGTCCGTTTCTTCATCGGAAGTGTAGCCGAAACTTACCGGAACATTTTCCATTAATTTGGAAGCGCGGACTTTGTAGGAAATAACCAGCCTTTGCGGGTTTTGAACCTGTTTTTCGAGGGTTTGTTTCAAGCCGGTTTTTATTGCTTCCGGTTTCGGGACGGCATTCCGCGTAATCCTTAAAATCCTGCTTGTTTCCTGTCCGTCCTGTGTATAGTCTGCTGTTAGAAACTCCTTACCCATAACAGCGTATTTGTCCTTGCCGGAAATATCCGCCTCGCCGCTATCCATTACGGGATAGCACAGGGAATTTTCGCTTGCCATACCGTCAATTACATCCATATAGGGGGATTCGGCATCGGAAGCTGTCAGGTAAAGGGCGCCGCTTCTATCTCTATTGAATAAATTGGTAATGCGGACAAAATCCAGTATTTCGCCTGTTTTCGGCTCGTCGCCTTCGAGCAATGCTCCGATAAAATAGTGTGATTCGTTTCCCCCGATAATGTTCACGCCTGTTTCAAGGACAACCATTAAAGAATAAACGAGTTTGGGTGAGTCGAAATACTGACGCCGCACCACATCGCCAACCTGCAAGCCCTGCGTCTTTTTGGAGTCGGGACTTATCAGTATTTTGTATTTGGGGTAATGATATATGGACATAAAACTTTCATTTTCAATTCTCAACTTTCAATTCTCAATTTTTTCAACGCTGTCCCCGCAGCAACTGTCGCTAATCCAGAGCGAGCCGTTGGTTGCGCTGAGTTTTTGCACTTCCAGTTCATATATCCGCATTTTCTTCCGGACAGTCAGTTCGTCAAAGGTTGCCGATACATTACCGGTCGTTTGATTGCGGACAATCGCCCAGCCTGAGCCGGCAAAACCGGAAGAAAACAGTTCCGAGGAAATGTCTTCCAGAAACCAGGCGTTGCCGTAATGCTTGATGCCTCCGGCGGCAGCCAGCAAATACTGCCCGCTGTTTAAGAATAGGGCGCCGTCCGCCAAACGGGTGAAAGAATTGTCG
>NZ_BAAHWV010000103.1:0-2491 GCF_054601255.1 Viscerimonas tarda
TTTCAATTATTTACCGTTCCTTTGATTGACAAGTGTACAAAATTATTTTCAATGTTGCAATAGACGGTGATTGTTTTCTGGAAATAGCCGGTGGTGGCGGGCGTTATTTCTACTTTTATTTCGGTGGGGTTTTCGCAAAATACCGTTTATTTATCATTTTTAAATAATTGTTTGTAATTGAGGGTGTTGCTTTGTCGGGAATAAACACATTGGATATTGTTAAATCATAGTTCAATATAAAATAATATGGATAACCTCGTTCTTCAACGGGGATATTGAGTTCGGAGACGTTGTAAACATTCATATTTTGAATGCCATACAGAGGTTTTGTTCTGTTAAAGATTCTATTATTCCTGTAGGCGCCTAGAAATAATACATTCTCTACTCCAATCGAATCTGTCCAATGACGAAATAATTGCAAAGCGAAATCCACACAACTCTCGCAATATAATTCCGAGAATCGGCATACCAGCATTTGTTTTTGTTCGCAGCCAAAAGCCTCTTTCATCGGAATAATGTTGTTAAGAGGGTCTTTAATCATGATACTGTCAAGCTGGAAATTACTATTCAATATGTTTGTCGTAAAATTTACTTTGTATGAATGTAATTCGTCCTCCTCGTTACTTTCTTGATCGTAGCTAATAGCATCACCAGTCGGCGCCTGCTTTTTATATTGATAAAAACGAACGAATATGAAAGCATTAATTACAAGTAACAAAATGATAATAAGGATTAGAAATGTATTACCTCTCATTCTCAAAAATCTTTCAGTTTGAAGAATACTAAGATAGGATTATCATCTTCGGTCAAATTGTTGATCTTTAGTTTATCTTCTTCTGAGATAACAGAACTGTTGGACAATAAAGTATCATTTTTGTTTGTTAGATGAACCGAAACAAAATAATCGCCCGACGCCGTTTTAGGAAATCCTATCGGTGGTATTTCGTTCCAATTAAAATTTGCACTTGTACCACCTTTTAGATTTCCCGATTTTTTATCCCTATATACTACGGTTTGTGATACTATATGTCGATTTTCCAAGAAGAATATATGATGATATTCTGTTTCAAGATATTGCCCTAAATAGAAGTAGTAATCATCCTGTTTGGTGGCATGATCAAACTCAACCTTAGTACCTTTCAGGTAAATTTCAGGTAGTTTTTTTTTACTGTAATCTAATATATATTCGGCTTTCAATTGATTGGATTCATTTACATATTGGTAAATGGTATCTGTATATTTTTGAGTTACATGTAAGGACGTAGTATTATTATACAAATAATTGTATCCTCCTAAATTAACATTACTTGAGACACAAGGCAAACCAACTGATTTTAGTTTAAAATTTTTGTCGGTTACAAACAGCGTATAATCTTCTAAAAGGCCTAAATGACCGTTACCCTGTTCATCAAGCGCTTTAAAAACATATCCATCAGAAGTAACTGTGAAATTGTAGAACCCAAAAGGCAATCTCATCTGTCGAATAAATTCTCCAGATGGTGAAAAAAACAACAGAAAAGAGTGTTGGTAAGCTATCAATTCATTTTTTTCCTTATCGAAATCCATATCGTATAATCTGACAAGTTCACCAGGCCCCGATCCGTTGGATATTCTCTTTATGAATTTTCCTTCACTATTAAAAATCACTATACCACCTCCCTTGAAATCATCATAAATATAGATATTAGATTCTGTAACAAGTACTTTGTATATATCATCAACCAGACTTTCATCTGTAGTTTCAAGGGCGACAAGCTTGACTTCCTCTATCAAGGAGCCAAAATCGAAAGCTTGCTTTTTAAGAAATGGATTCAAATTAATTGTTGTTACAGAGTCTGTTTCTACTTTTAATATTTTGGTAGAATCAAGATGTAGTGAAGCAATTTGTTTCTCTGTAAAACGTGAATTTTTATCTTGTTTATTTTCGCAACAAACGAAGCATATAGACAATATCAGGAGAATATATTTTTGCATAAGTTTTCGCTTTTTCGTAATTCAAAGGATTATGTAACAGGAGATACTCGTTCTTTATGAAACGAGTACTCCTCAAAGCCATTTCAACAAGGTACCGCTGTGCAATTATCGCTACCAGTCGGGCATATAATTTCCTCTCTGGAACTGGGGTTTTCTTGAGTATAAGATCCACTCGCACCAATTGTCATGCCATCATAAGTGATTCCTAGAAATGCGCCATATGATTCGCTTGATGGGCATTGCCTTCGTTCTTCCCTTTCGTCTTTATAAAATCCTTGTCCTTGCCAAAAATTATCCCATCCACCCCATTCTCCCTGCGCCAACGCTTCCACATTAGCTAACGAAATATCCGACAATAACTCCTTTTGCGAACTCAAATTCACATTCAACACCGTAACTGCGGCAATAGCCAATATAGCCAAACCGCCAATAATCTTTTTCTTCATGATTATTTAATTAAATGCTCAAAAACTACTGTTTATTACCCTACAAAGATAAGGCAGGGGGGGGGGGGGGG
>NZ_BAAHWV010000104.1:0-2374 GCF_054601255.1 Viscerimonas tarda
GAACTGCTCGAAGCTGGTCGGCAGCAAAGCCATAAAGCCAGCTATGTCGAAGCTGACAGCCACTGAGCTGTTGACTGCCAGCGACGATGCCGTATTACCGTAAACCGTTGAACCCAGCAGGGTGTAGGCGCCCGCCGTGTAGTAATACAGGTCGAGCTTGACGGGGCCTGTGAAAGCGACATCGCCATTATTGAGGATACGGGCCTCAACAGTCATGACGCCGGCGCCCGGGCTGTAATTCATTTTGGGTTTCGATACCGGGTCGAAGAGCAGGTTGGGTCCCGGATTCAGGGTTTTGCCAAAAGCATCGGAGATGGCTGTTTGCTGCAGGAAGTTATTGTAGGGCTGCGTGGCAGCGCCGTTTTCCTGTATAAATTTGGTGGCCGGATTCATGGCATGAACGGGTACCGTCAGGTCTTCGTTTACAAAGGTGGGGTTGTAGGCGTACTGGTGCCAGACACTGCGCGAGGGCGCCCAGGGGGAGGTGGAACCGGAACCGTAAACATACATCCTACCGTTTGATTGATTATAAGTATCTCCCCCGGCACAGATAATTTCGGCTGCACCGTCTCCGTCAATATCGGCTACTACCGGCAATTCGTTGGTTGTTCCCGAACCGGAAGGAGTGATTATCAAGTTGGTAATACTACCGTCGTCGTTGGCATTCATAACGCGCAGGTTCTCCATATCGCGATACACAATTTCCATTTTGCCATCGTTGTTAAAATCGAATACCGTCATTCCCGTACGGGTAGTATTTTCATTGACATCCTCCCGCCATTTCCTTGTCAGGCGTGAGGTAATGCCAAAGACCGCTGGAAGTTTAAAGGCTTGAACATACGAATTTTGTCCAACAACATTGTATGGAGCGGGATGCGGTGGAATAACCAAACCTGAGAATTTTGTCAGACCAATTTCCACCTCACCGTCTCTGTCAATATCGCCAATAAAGGGATAAGATGCTACCTGAGCTTGTACCGTGTCGGCAAACAGGATGGCATCGTTATGCACATCCCAGCCGTAGCAAGCCCAATAATAATTGGCAGCACCTGAAGCATGATAAGACCCATACGACACCAGCACGTCAGGGTAGCCGTCTTTGTTGAAGTCGGCGATACCTACGCGCCCGTCATTGCGGATAGGGATAGCTCCAATGTCGGTAATTTTTCCGAGACTCACTTCCGGCGCCGACTTATAAAGCGTCATGCTCCAAACGCCGACAGTATTGGTTACTTTGTAAGCTTTACCTCCACATATAAGTTCGGGCAAGCCGTCGTTGTCCAAATCCAGCGCTACTGTCATGGTGATAAGCCCATCATCGGTATTGTTCAAAGTCGTTGACACGCCGCTAAGCCTATCTGCACCAAAATTTTGAATGCTCCAACCGCAGTTTTGGTAATTGGAACTGTTGTAGCGCCAATTGAGACCTGAAGAGAGATCTACATCGGGTAAACCGGTAAGGTAATTCAAGCCATCGAGCGAAAAAACTTTATTGCCGTTATAGATTTCGTATTGGCCATCGCCGTCGAAATCGGCTACGCCAAGGTTGTTTGCTGTATAAACGTATGGTGTATGCTGGTTGGCTGAGGTAGAGTTTTTCCAGGGCTGGTCGCTTTTGTATCTCCATGTCAGGGTGGGCACATTGCCGGGCGTATCGTACTCGTAAGCATAAATATAGCCGTCGCTATTGAGCGCTACATAGGCGCCTTTTCCATTGGAATAGCGCGAAATAAGATGGCGCGCCGAATACAAACTGTATCTATAAAAGCCTGTCGAAATACCGGCCAAGCCTTTCAGGTTAAAAACAGTAGCGTCAGATACATCGCCATCACGGAAAACGACAAGACTATCAAACTGGGTACCTAAAGCGCCTCTACCGCCTGTAACAACAATCTCGGGCAGTTTGCGGGCATCCAGATCCAAATCACCCACCAACCAAGTATCTACAGTATTTGCTCTTACCGTACTTACAGCCTTGGTTCCAAACACCCAGTTAAACGGCACCGCCGGGATGGCGCATATCTCGTTCTTAATATCGTCGCCCTTGTTTCCCGGCAGCAGGAAAGCCGTTGCGGGGGCGCTGGTTTCGCCGTTGCAGGTAACGGTGTAAGTAAACTGGTCGGGCACATACAGGGGCGCGGTACCATTGGCGCGGTAGCGCACCACCACGCTCCCCCCCGAAGCAAAGTTGGCGCTTAGGATTGTTCCGTATGTGGGCGCCACGGTAATATTGATGGTTACAAGGCTTGCCAGGCAGTCGAAAGAGGCATTGTTCAGCACGGGCACATCGTAAGTCCGCGCCGCATTGGTTCCCTCGCGGGGCACATTAAAGTAGTTGGCATTGTTGGCCACGGGCGGCAGCGCCTGCATTTGG
>NZ_BAAHWV010000105.1:0-2335 GCF_054601255.1 Viscerimonas tarda
GAGCGAGACCGATGCCGAAAAGAAAATCAAAGCGTTAGAGAAATGGTTATTTGGTGGTGGTTCGAATGAGGATGAGGGAATCATCCTTGACGAAGAGGGCAATTGGTGGGTAAATCAATTTGATGAGACATTTAAAACTCCATGTGGCTGTTGGCCTACGAATGATTGCAATGGGCGGAAAATTGGAGGCAACCAATGCTGTTACCGTGCAGCGAATATGATACTGGATAATGCCAGTTCCGGAATGTCAACCAATCGGTCAATGCAATTGGTTATCGCAGAAAGCAGTAGTTCGGATTGTGGCAGTTTAACTGGTAAAGCAACTGAATTTGAACAGGCAGTCAAGATTATTGACAAATCTCTTTTTGAACATGAGTTGCCAATTTTAATTGGAGTACATCATCCAAAATCTATAAAAAACGATAAAGGGGTTATCATAGACTGGGAAGACAAGTGTTCTAATAATACTCCATCTACAACAAACTATTATGTAGTAATAAGAGGGAAAAAATATGATGAAACTAAAAAGCAATACTACTATCTGTTTTACGAAGTAGGTACAAGTACTTCCAGTAATGGAGAAAGTTCTGAAAATAGATTATATATTGATACGAAGAGTAATCTTATTAAGGGGAAAACTGCTTATATTACTACACATTCAGGAGATTATTATATAGTTACAGAAGTAAGAAAAAATACAGGTCAAACATATTAAAACTAAATTATGATGAAACTAAAAATTGTTATTGTGCTATTTCTTGTATTGACACTAAATACATTGTGCCACACACAGACGAAGCAAAATTCAAAATTTAATGATGTTGTTAAATTATTTCCAGAACAAAAAAGCCTTTCGAAATACAAGGATGGAGTAATTAGTAAAATTAATAAGATTAATAAGGAAGATGCGATTAAATATTTGCATCTTACGGAAGAAGATTTGAAGATGAATGACTATAGCTATAATTATGATGAAGAGATTGTATATGATAACTGGGTAGAAGTATTACCTGGGGCATTAGGCAAAATTTCAACAGAAAAATATATTGCATTGGTTTATGCTTTACTAAAATCTCCATCAGAGGGGCTAGAAACTTATAAGACAATGTTAACAACATTTACTTACGAAGGGCAAATCATAGATAGTATTGTTGTACGTAGTCAATATACACCAGAAGTAGATTGGCGAGATGTAGTTTTTTTAGAAAGTAATATTTTAAGAATTTTTGATTACAAACCCAATATGGAAAACTATAATATAAAGGGCGGGGCTTATTACATTATAGATGAAAAAGGGCAACAAACGGTAGTAGAAATAAATGATTACCAGATAGATGAAAATGGTAAGATTAGTCATATAAAAACACATCCAAAACAATATTTAAAAGAATTTGTGAGTTTTTATCGGGAGTATCACAAGGATTCAGATGACCCCATGAATGAGTATGATTATTGATTATGAAAAGTATTAAATTTATTTTGGTTGCTACTACAATAATGTGCAGCGTTACCTCTTGTCATGCACAAGAAGAAAAGAA
Organism: Viscerimonas tarda; assembly: GCF_054601255.1. Taxonomy (NCBI): domain Bacteria; kingdom Pseudomonadati; phylum Bacteroidota; class Bacteroidia; order Bacteroidales; family Dysgonomonadaceae; genus Viscerimonas; species Viscerimonas tarda. The sequence continues at coordinate 1,539 of NZ_BAAHWV010000105.1, forward strand.
GGTAACAGACAAAGAGTTTCAAACCCTATTGGATAGATTTAGGACAGTAATGCCTCCACTAAATTATAAAAAAATACAACAGCAAATTTCGTCTATGACAGAAGAAGAAGCTATTCGTTTTTTACATAAAACGGAAGATGATTTATATTACATAGAACAAGTGATGGGGGAAGACGAAATGGGCAATGAAATTTTAGATGAAACAACAGAAGAAAACATACCCAGTTGTGATTTCAAATATTTATTGAATGATAGTATTTATATTCTATGTACTAGAGAAGGCATTTATGGTGGAGAAAAGGACACAGGATTAGTTTATCTGAGAACATTTACCTTGGAAGGGGAAATCTTAGACAAATGTGTTGTTGGTGGCGATGTTACTTACGGAGATATTCAAGTCGTTGAAGAATATTCGAGTTTTGTTTTATTGGATATACAAACTGTTAGGGTATTTTATTATGCAGAAAATTATACACGGAAAGACGAAGGATTTCAATCTACTGTGTATTATGTAAATTATCAAATAACTGATGAAGGCAAGTTTATTAGGAAAGATAAATCTAATATTACATATTTGAAAAGATTTGTGGGAGAATATGGCAATTATGGTGCTTACAAACCAAAGCCAGACGACCCCATGAGTGAGTATGATTTTTGATATATAATTAGATAAATGCACCGCCTACTCCTCATATTATCCATGTTCCGGTAGTGTATCAGAAATGGCATTATGAATATAATTAATTGATAACCAGTATAAAAATACTAGCTGGCGCGGATTTAAAAAGTACTTTCAA
>NZ_BAAHWV010000106.1:0-2289 GCF_054601255.1 Viscerimonas tarda
CATATTGGAAACAGTAAAAAGCCCATGATAGAATTGTTGATTTTTTATTGTTCGGGGGACAAATGACCAAAGTATTTGTACCAGTTTCAGTGTGTTTTGTGGGTTGATGTTATTTCCGTAGGAATGCTTGCCATACGAATAAATATTGGAGTGCTCTCTGTAAAGGGAGTGTATGCCCGTATAGACTGATTCGCTGTTCCAGTGATTTTCCGGCACACATACCAACAGGTGCATATTTTTATTGGCATCACTCAGCAACTCGTTTAACATGGAAACGGATTTCAATTCTTCAGGAACATGGCGGTAATTATCCTTGTGGCGTTTCAAAGCGCAGTCACAAACGGCTTGGTTGCGACACTCAACAGGAATGCGTTCCAAGTCGAAATGTCCCCAGTAGCTTTTGTCGTTTTCGACCAATGTATTGATATTGCTTTCGGACAAGTATTTTTCAGGCAGGTAATTGAGCAACTCTATCTGACCTTCCGCAAGCGCAGCGGCAACGATTTCCGGTGTAATAAGTTCTTCCGTCAAATTCTTGACGGCTTCTGTGATATGTTTCATGCTGTTTGCTTTTTTGTTAGTGGATGATTGATTGTTGTTGCAAGCCGGTTATTGCGGAACACATACACCGGTTTATTTTCCCTTTCAGCGTATTCTTCCAGTTCTTTCCAATCGGCAAAAGCGATATGATTTTTTGCAAACCGGTTGTCCTTTTCAAATTCGTAGATTTCCAGATTGAAGAAAGGTTTCCATTTAATGACGTTAAGGACTTGGGCGAAATCAATGTTTTCGGAACGTTTTCCGAAGAGTATTGTCCAGTTTCCGTTTTCATAGAGGAAACACAGTTCCACCGGATTTGTAAAGATTTCCCTGCGGGCTGTAATCATGGCTTCGTTCCGTTTCCTGCTCCCGTTATCGTCGCGGATAGCGGCATGGCAATGAACTTTGTCGCCGTACCATCGGTATTTCCCGTAGGGGGAAGAATTAAGCCGGTTGAGGTTGCCCAAGTCAAGCAGCGCATCCAAGCGTTTTTCGACGGAATAAAAGTTCTTCAATGTGAAAGCCGTTTTCTCCGGTTTTTCCACATTGAGCAGGTCGATGTGCCGGACGTTACCGTTCGGCAATAATTTTCCAATTCTTACTTTCATATTCTTGTTTTTAATTTTTAATAGACTGAATAATTACACTATTGGCTGTTGCGGGCAGAATGTGAATACTGTGACCATTTTCTATCGCAACAACTTTTATTTCTTTTCCCTTGATAATGATGTGAAAATCATACGTTTTAATTACTTGTTCTTCCATACTATATTTTTTCTAAACATTCTTCCGTATTAGCGTGCCATGTTTCCACTTCGCATGTTCCTAACTTATTATGCGGAATGATTACAAATCTGTTACTCTCAATGCCAAGCAATATATACACTTTTTCAAGGTCAATGCCCGGTCTTCTTACACTTTCTTTAAAGCGTACTTTGTCTAAAAATTTTAATTCCATATTTTTTTACTTATTAAACATTTTTACTATCAAAAAATCGCAAGAACTACCTCTCCATGAAAAATGAATAGTCATATCATTCTGAAATACTGAAATGTCAGTTAGTATTAGATATTTTTCATTTAATGAGCCAAGGATTCCTTCAAGATATTCTATATCAAATCCATTCATATCCGAGACGGCTTGTTTCAGCCGGTTTATCAAAAGTTCTTCAATATATGGGCTACGTGGGTCGCTTTTGGGGCTATTTTCGTGTAATATTTTATTTTTCATACATACGATATCTATTCTTTCCTGAAAAAATTAACATAACTCTTGTCAATTAGCTGATTAAGCGACTTTTTGCTGTCCCCAAGTGATGTGGAAGTTTCCCTCTTTATCTTCTTCCCGATGCAGCAGGCTTTCGATAAGGGATGGCGAAATATCAAATTCATCAAAGATGTCGGATTCTTCCTTCACTTCGCCTGTCTTGATAAATTCGTTGAGGCGTTCCTTCGTTAATACCAGCGCCATCAGGTTTTGCTCAATGGAGTCTTCATACGTTACGAAATGCACCCGTGTATGTTCTTTGGAATCCAGCCGGATAAAGCGGAAATAAAACTGTTCCATTTTGGGTATGTTCCATTGCAGGGCTTCGAGAATGACATCGTTACAACTTGGAATGTTGACCGAACTTTTTAGACTTTGCTGGGTAGCAATCAAAATTCCATTGGTAGTTGCCTCAAAGCGGTCAAGAATTTTTTGACGTTTCTTAAAGGCAACATCGCCTTGGATAATAAAGAGTTCCCTGT
>NZ_BAAHWV010000107.1:0-2268 GCF_054601255.1 Viscerimonas tarda
CGATATAGTTTCGTTTCAGGGTGGAGTTGGGTTGTGCGTACTGCGGCCTGTTTGTGTTCTCTACAGGGTCGAGCGATAAGCCTGTATGCCATTTGTAATTGGCTTCAAGCTTCTGTCCGGTGGCCGAGTACTTGTAGTCGATCGTACCCAATATGGCCGGAACGGTTATTTTCCTGGGCATACCCAAGGCATTGTAGCTGTATGTGGATCCCTTGTAGGGGTCGCCGGTCATGGCTCCATTTTTGTTGTAGCCGTATCGAGCGTTTTCGTCATTCGAGTAGTCAGTGAAAACAGCGTAATAATCGGGATATTCATCGGGATACAGTGTCGGCCAATCCGCAATGTGCGACATCTGATTCCCATTATGATTGATTACCATGTCTTCCACCTCTAAATCCGACAGCCGGTACAAGTGGATCATGTTGCCGTTTTTGTCGTAGGTGTAGTGGGATTTGATATACAACGCAACTTTTACCATACAAGAACCCAATATACCATTATACCTTTTTTCTCATTTATACAGACTCCTTTAGAATATCCATTCTTCCAACCTTCCGGCATATAGTGCAATGGGCGAAGATTTTCGTTATATATACCAACTTTGGAATTTAGTACATATATTGTAAAATCTTTTGATAATCCACATTTTGTACTGTCAGAATAAATATTGGTGGGAGTAGATACATCTCCAACCCGAAAAGGTTCCGATTTTTCAAAATAGGGAATGGGATAATATATCCTGTTATCATATATAGTGTCGTGATATAAAATATAGTCATGTTGCTTTCCACGTATCTCCATTGTTTTAACCACAATTGTATTGCTATCGCTGGAACAATATGAAGCAATAGCTATTTTTTCATATTTGTTTTTCAATGAATCTATTACATTTTTTCGATCGTATTCAAATATAATATAATATATACATCCATTTGTCGCATCATAAGAGCCTTCTATTTCCCCCGAAACTTTGACTTTAGATGGGAAAAAATCCGTGAATTCTTTGGGAATATCCAATAGTTTCAAATTCTCTTGATAAAAGGTGTTTGCTTCTTCCATGATTTCGTCTTTTTGCAAATTATTTTTACAAGAGATCGTTAAAAGACAAAACATACTGAATAAGAATAGCTGTTTCATATCAATATCCGGTTAATAATTTAACAATATCTGAAACAATATTAAGTATTCCGGTGCCTATGGAATTACCTGCGGAAGTATTATAGATTGATGTTTTATTGTTATCTTGACCGTATGGCTTTATTAAATCATATTTTTGGGTTGTTATAGAACCATTAAAATCTAGATACTTTATCTTAGGCATCCCTAACGGGGTTTTAGTATTTAATTGTTCCGGTTTAACATAAGTTCTTTTACTATCCCCAATTTGGTCTAAATCACTTCTGTCAAAATATTGCCCCCTAACATCACCGGCTTCTCTTGTCCGAGTCTCTTTTATAGTTACCCTTTCCGCCATTTTATATCCCTGCAAGTCCATAAAACTGAAAGATGTCTTGCCAAAAGAATAAAAATCTTCCTTCAAAACATCGAAAAGTGTATTTTCGTAAAAACCCCAAAATGCATCCTTTCCAAACATATCATCAGCGCCCAAGCGTTCATAAGAAGAGTCGCCCAATTCGTATTGTTGGCGATGGTCGTCTGTCAACTCATCAACACCTTTAATAAAAAGGACATTGCCATTATCATTATTTACAAACCAATCTTCTCCCGTAGGATCAACATTCCGAATCGGATTATTCCCTGCATAAACATACGGAGACCAACTATAATAACTTTCAGCATGAGGATCCATACTAGTAAACCCTCCATACCCATCCAGCTGCCTGGCCTCAAAATCATACAGGCCCAATCCAAACATCGGCTCATCCTCCTTGCCCCCAAACTTGTAAGGCTGAAACGACTGTCCGCCACTTTCATACTCGTTCACTTTCCCAAACGGGTAGTAGTGCGAGCTTTGCTGTATCTTGCCGCTGGCGTTTGCCACCACGCAATTGTTCCCCAAACGATCGCGCAGGTAAAAGTAGTAATTTCCATTCTCAAAATAGCCGTTTGGCAGCAAAATTTTCTTCAGAACGCTGTTTTCGTAAACTTTGTTGCCTGCATAGTGCCGCTTCAGGTTGGCATTGGGATTATACCGCTGTGTAAGCCGCAATTTCTGCCCTGCTACCGAGTAGATATACTCGTTCCGCGCCTCAGCCACGGGACTGACTATATCTATCTGCTGTGGCAAATTTAATGAATTATATCGGA
>NZ_BAAHWV010000108.1:0-2260 GCF_054601255.1 Viscerimonas tarda
CCAATATCGAATGTATAGACATCCGCCGTTATGCACCGGAGCAACGTTTCGATGTGATTATCGGCAATCCGCCCTTTAATTTGGACTGGAACGGAAAACTGTCGCAATATTATTACTGCAACAAAGCATACGAATACCTTAACCCGGCAGGATTATTGCTGATAATCGTTCCCTGTTCGTTTTTGCAAAGCGATTTCTGGAACAAAAGTCAAGTCAGCGGAATGAACAGTGATTTTTCCTTTATCGGACAAACCAAACTTCCTGCCAATGCCTTTGTTTCGGTCGGTGTAGAACACTTTGAAACCAAGATTATGGCTTTTATGCGGGAATCCTCCAACATGGAGATGCAGCCGTACAGCGCCGAAACCTTTTTGACACCGGAAGAATTGAAACAAAAACTGACAGCCGTTAAAGAGTCAAAAAAGGAACAACGGCTTCAATTACATCAAGAATCCAACAAGAATTTGTCGGCGGAATCCAGGGAATTTGACTATCGCATCAAAAAGTATTTATATGAACTGAAAAGCCATAAGCATTTACATGACCATTACAATCAAGCAATCGCCTTAGTGACCAAATACCGCAATCAAAAACCGCCTGCCGATTGTTCGGATGCTGAATATAAAGAATGGGAACAGCGTAAATTGACACCGGCAAAAGTGCTTGCCATCATCAAGCGTTACATCAAAAACCAAAACATTGTACCAAGAAAAGAAACAGCCCTGGTAAAAACACAATACGGTTTCAAACTGAAAAACTACAATTCCCATTTCGGGGGTATAGACAAGGGTTATGTTTCCTTGGTTGATTTGGTTGCTTTCAACAGCAGCCTGCCTCAAGCCAAAAAGATGACCGGAAAGCTAAAAGCACAATACGCTACTGCCGAAAAGATAATCGCCAAGAAAAAGAAAGAATACCAACGGCAAAGCGGTCGATTTGTGGATATGCAGCCTCATCCTCAATTGAAAGCATACATCGACACCTTAACCTTTCTCAATAAAGATTTGGAAACCTGTGAATTTACGAACCTGCAAAAGCACGATATGGGCTTACTGTATCAAAAACGTTACAGTCTGTTGAATTGGCAGCAAGGATCAGGCAAAACAGCAGTAGCGTACCATTTTGGAAAATATATCTTACTACAAAAGGCTGTGAAAAACGTGATTGTGCTTGCTCCTGCCAATGCGGTAAATTTAACATGGGAGCCGTTTATGCAGCGACACCACGAAAAATACCGGATACTTTCCAAACCGCAAGATTTCCGGAACATTTCGGAAGGCGAATTTTTGATTGTTTCCATTTCGATGCTCGGAAAAGTGGAACGCGAATTAAGACGGTTCATCAAACTGAAATCGAGAAAACTCTGCCTCCTGTTTGATGAATCGGATGAAATCACCAGCTCTACTGCCGGGCGAACGAAACAGACATTGAAATGTTTCCGGCGATTGGACTACAAAATGTTGACAACCGGAACAACCACCCGCAACAACATCGGGGAACTGTACCCACAGTTGGAATTGCTGTATAACAATTCAGTCAATATGCTTTGTACGTGTCGGGATTTCTATTATGAAAACAAAGACCGTGCAATTGAATGGAAGGACAACGATTATTACGGGAAACCTTTCCCGCCACGTTATGGGTCCACTTTGTTCAAAGGATGTTTCTGTCCCGGCAAAGCATCGGTTTTCGGCATTGAAAAGCAAAATCAGGATATTTATCAAAAAGATGAATTGTTCCATCTGATTGGTAAAACGATCATCACACGGAAGTTCAAGGAATTTGCAGGCGATAAATATTCGGTACAAACCCATCCGGTTACGCCAAGCGAAGGAGAACGGGAAGTTTATCGTATTATTATGGAAGAATTTTACCGGATATGCCACCTGTATTTTGAAAGTACCGGTGACAGCCGCAAAGATTCTTCCCTGCAATTGATACGCCAAATCAACCTGCTGATTAAAGCCTGCTCTGTTCCCAATGATATGACCGGCTATTCAGGGGAACGTTATCCGCAAAAAGCAAAAGAAATTGTGAGATTAATCCGGGATATTCCCGGAAAAGTTGCCGTTGGATGTACCACACTGGATGCTTTGAATATGTATCAAGAATACATGACGGCACAATTTCCCGACAGGGAACTCTTTATTATCCAAGGCGATGTTGCCTTTAAGAAACGTCAAAAAATTCTTGACCGCTTTGAGGCAACTACCAATGGAATTTTGATTGCTACCCAGCAAAGTCTAAAAAGTTCGGTCAA
>NZ_BAAHWV010000109.1:0-2231 GCF_054601255.1 Viscerimonas tarda
TTCGATGTTCAGTTCCACCGTTTCGCCCGGGCAAAGGATAGCCTGCCCCGAAATGTACGACATCCGGCTGGTCATGTTGTTCCAGAAATTACACTCGTTCTGGCTAAGGTAGGCGCCGCTGGGCGCCGAAGGGGAATTGTCGTTCATGTTTATAACCACGTACCACAAGTATTGCGTTGGAAACGAAATACTGCTGTAGTTGGGAACTGAAAAAACATAGGTTCTGTACTCGTTTCGAAACAGTGTTTGTCCCGTAAAAACCTGTGAGCCTTTCAGTTCGTAGCTTGTCGCCCCTACATCGTACAAATACAGCGAAAGCTGTATGTCGCCTGTAAAATCCATCGAACCGGCGTTGGTGAGGTAGGTAGTAATCTCCAGTTCATCGGTAACATCGTTGTGAAATAATTTTTGATTCTTACCAATCTGGAAGCTCAGGTCGGGCGAGAGGTTCAGGTTTTCGCCCTCGGTATTCAGGTTGCCTGCCTGCTGCAGGAAGCTGTTGAAGGGCCTATGGATGCTTCCGTCCGAATGGGCGATAACGGTTGTGGGCGACAGCGGATGCTCCGGAATACCGAGGTCGTCGTTGACGAACAGCGGATTGTAGCCGTGCTGGTTCCATACACTGCGTGCAGGAGCCCAAGTGCCCTTTGTTTTACTGCCAAATTTCATCAGGCGGACAATGCTATTAACAGGAGCAAGATCGGGATCCCATCCCGAAACAATAATTTCAGCATGACCATCTCCATCCGTGTCCACCACAATGGGGTATTCGGTGTGTGTTCCCGACCGACAATTGAATATCGCATCGTTGCCATTGACGTCTTTTACATTATTTCCATCCTTATCCAATATCCGGATATGGGTTTCGTCTCGGTAAATCAGTTCCGCCTCGCCGTTGAGGTCAAAGTCGAACATCGACATGGTGGTTGCGGAGGATGTATCGGTGGTGGTTTTATCTGTCCATAAGGAAGTGAAACTGTCTGTTGTCGAATCGTAGGCATAAGCATTCATCATACAATAGCTGGTAAAACAAATTTCGGGTTTTTTATCGCCGTTAATATCGCCGATAAATGCCCGCGATCCGCCTGTTGCTCTAGCTGGTTTGACTCCTGTCGATGGGTGTGGCCCCGGTTCAGGTTCCTCTACTGCCCCTATCAAGCTGCCTGAGCTTCCTTGCCAAACGTACATATTACATCTAGCAGGAGTTACCGGAAAGTTTTGGTCATTATATGTTATAACTACCACATCCAGAATACCGTCGCCGTCAATATCGGCTAACGAGGTATAGCCATCGCCGTAGGGGACATAAGCAACGATGTCAACTGTATTTGCTGCAGGATTGCTGCGGCTGTTGATGGTTACTTTGTAAGTAGTATTTCCACCAACAATTTCCTGTATGCCGTCGCCGTCAATATCGCCGATAGCCGGTAAAAAACCATCATTCTGAACCCCTGAAGCAGCATACCGCATACCGCGTCCACTAGGCTTATTTACCGGTGATGTTGGCGCAGCTGATAATGTTTCGGGCAGCGTTGCCAACAAGTTACCATTTTCGCCGACAAATATCTTGTCAACACACAGTATTTCAACCGTCCCGTCTCCATCTATGTCTGCAATACTGATACAGGAGGAAGGCTGTGTTGTTGTGCCATTATATAGCGGTTTGTCGGTATAAGAATCAGTCGATTCCCACAACATACTGTATGATCCTGTTGCATCTACTTTGTATGCTTGTAACCGGTAATTTGAGGGATTTCCGGCATTTACAAAACCTGTTCCGTAGATAATTTCGACTTGTCCATCGCGATCTACATCGCCAATTGCCAGGGGAAGAGTTGTATAAGTCTTTGTTGGCCGTACCGGAATCCCATATTTGAAAGTCAGATCAGCATCATATACAAATATACTGTCCGAATAATTATTCCCATAAGTAATAGAGGCATTTAACGTAACCACTTCTATAGCGCCATCCCCATCAACGTCTCCCACGTATGGTTCTGCATACACTTGAATCCTGTGATTAGTCGTTGTTTGTGCTATTTTCTCTATATCCCACACAAAAGGCGACGAAGGCACAGTACATTCGGCATCGTCAATAAAGTTAGGCTTGTCTCCCACATTAATGTAGGCGTCGCCCTGGGCGGAAGTTCCATCATTCGAGCAGGTAATCTTGTAGGTAACCTTCACCTGTCCATAAAAACCGCTCTGTGAGCGAAAGCGCAATTTCTTGT
>NZ_BAAHWV010000110.1:0-1989 GCF_054601255.1 Viscerimonas tarda
TCGGTAATAATAAATGCCATGGTTCTTGTGCCTGCGGGTATGTCGATGAGCAGGTTGGCGTAGTTGCAGTTACCTACTTTGAATGTTAACGCTTCTTCGACATCATCCGGCACCCCGAAAGAGCTGGCGGTGATGGCTGGACTGGCAGCTGTACTGAATCCGTACTGCAACTCCTGATCTCCTGACGCTCCGCCAAGGGCCAGACCCATCAACTGCAGTTTCAGGATTTTTGTATCTGCCGGAAACTTGACCATAAAATAGGGCGACCGGGCCAGTGTTGCTCCCGACTTGCCTTCCAGCAAAATGCGCGAATACTTGGCGCCAACAGGCGCCTGCAAACCCGACGTGCCTTCTCCGGCACACGAAACGGGATTGTCAACATCGGCAAAGTAGGTGAATGTGCCATGGGTTTGTGGTATTGCTCCCGGTTCGTTGGTTGATACCGTGAATGTGTTTCCCTGAGCGTCGGTGTAACCGGCATTCATACGGGCGTTTGTCAGGTCGTAGAGGGTGTAGGTGGCCACTAAACCATCTGCTGCACACAGTTTTACTACTCCTGAACACAATAATGCTAACATGTAAATCTTTTTCATAAACTAAAAATTTTAAGCCCCCCCGCCCCCCGCAGGGGGGATTTGAGGCTGTTATTAATACTATCTTTTTTTTATATCGTAGGGGCGTTGCATGCAACGCCCTTACAATGTTTTGTTTGTCGCAGTCGGGCGTATTCGATACGCCCCTACAATCACCCTCCAGCCCCCTAAATCCCCCGTAGGGGGACTTTTGAAGCCTCCCCTACGGGGAGGTTGGAGGGGCTGGTGTTTTACTCCACAACAACCTTAATGGTATCCACCGAATCCTTGCTGATGGCTTTCACCACATACACGCCGGTTGACAGATTGAAGATTGTTTGCGCCGCATTCTGCTGTTTTCCGGCTATGCGTCCCTGCAAGTCATACACTGTTACTTCGTCTAACAGGCTGCCGTTCAGGTTGAAGACTTCCAGCTGGTTGTGGCTTGTGCGGTAGCTTAGCTTGCTTTGTTCTTCGTTGCTTGTGCCGGTTATTTCGTCGGCAATTTCGCCGAAGCGCAGCACAAAACGGTCATCCAAAAATGTATCGCTTGTTGTTTTATTAAATGTATAAATAAACGGCGATGCTTTTTTCAGTTCTACTTGCTTGTCCAGCTGCTTATCTTCCAGATATACCTTCTTATCTTGCATGAACGAAAGCAGGTTCTCAAAACCTAAGGCCATTGGCCCTGTTCCATCGAAGCAGATACCCAAGCTGATACTTTTGCCGGTCAACGATGATAATTGCTTAATATCCATGTAATAACCTTCGTCGGTGATGAAATAGATTGATGGAAGCGTTTTTTCGCCCTGTTTAAGCATTTTATAAATATCCTTTTCGGGATTGTATGAAGTCCCTGTATTGGCTTCCGGGTCATAAACAAGCGCCGTCCTGTTTCTTACTTTGGTATCGCTGATAGATATTCGCATATATTGCGGTGTTGTTTCTTCGGCTTGGGCGCTACGCAGGTTGTTTCCCGGATGATGTTGTGTCATTGTCAGGCTGGTTCTCAGGGCGTTGGCAGCAAAAGTTGTCTGTGGCGTTACCAAAATGGCTTGCATGGGCGCTATATGGCGGGTTAATACTGTCGGAGAGCCTGTGGATACTCCACTCATGGAATAGGTGGCATAGTTTCCGCTTTCGTCTATCAACCGGTAATGGTCTGCAATCAGGTTGCTGTTGTTGCCGTGAGTATGGAACTTATCGAAGTCGAGATGTTCCATAAACGGATTGCCTATCAGGATGTCTTTTCCCATTTCGGTGGATGCTACCGTAATGCTGGTTTCCAGGGCTACCCTGTCGATTGTTTCTTCAAAAATAAACCGGTATTGGTTGTCTGTCGGGCTATTGCCTCTTGGCGTATCCATAAGATCTGATTCGGGCGCTCCGTTATCGTCATACAGGTAATATCCGGCAT
>NZ_BAAHWV010000111.1:0-1940 GCF_054601255.1 Viscerimonas tarda
TCGTACCGGTTGGAGTAGCGACAAGAATCTATGTGGAAGAGGGACTTTCATTAACCGATAAACAGTAAGTAAATATGGCAATTATCAATAACGTAGCATACAGCTGGTCGATGATAACGCTTTCCTCGACGGCGCTGGGCATAGACGAAGGCAGCCTGACGCTGGCAGGCGTTTCAGGCATCAAGTGGAGCAAGAAGCGGAAAATAGAATCCAACTACGGCATGGGCGGCAAGCCCGTCAGCCGCGGCTTCGGAAACATTACCTATACGGCATCCATTACCATGGATTACGCCACGCAGCAGATGCTGCGAAGTACCTACGGCTCACTGATGGATATCGGCGAGTTCGACCTGATTATTTCCTTTGCCAACCCGATGGCTTCGGACGACTGGACTACGACTACCGTAACGCTGAAGGGCTGCATATTCGGCGAGGACGGCATGGAATCCAAGCAGGATGATACGGACATTACCCACGAGTTTGACCTGAATCCGTTTGACATTCAAATTGGCGACGGTATGTAAACGTTTACATAAGCGACGGCGATTCTATCTGATTCTAACATTTTTATTATGAGTAATTTAAGAAGCACATTCAGTCCGATTGGCGCAGGCAGCCATTCGGCTTATATAAGGGAAAAGGACGATTATTATGCTACTTTCCCCACAGCCATTGATACGCTTTTGACACACGTTGAGATACCCAAAGACATAAAAATCTGGGAATGCGCCTGCGGGGAAGGACATTTGTCCAAACGACTGATAGAAAAAGGGTATGAAGTCTATTCAAGCGATATAATCAACCGGAACTTCGGGGAAGTTGAGAACTTTTTCGATTGTACGGAAAAGTTGGAAAGCGGTATATGGATATTGACCAATCCGCCCTATAAATACGCGATGGAGTTTGTACTTCATGCCTTGGAATTGTTACAGGAAGGCGATTGCTGCATTATGTTCTTAAAATTGCTCTTTTTGGAAGGACAGGAAAGATACCATAAGTTGTTCCGCCCTTACCCGCCCAAAGCAGTGTATGTGTTTTCCAAGCGGATAAGCTGTGCCAAAAACGGCGAGTTTTTCAGAAAGGAATACCAGTCATCGGCGGTTGCCTATTGCTGGTATGTATGGCAGAAAGGATATAAGGGAAAGCCTGTTATCGAATGGATTTAATTTAAAATACAATTTTACACGATGAAAATAAAGTACATGACATTTCCGAAAGAATTTTCCTACACAGCCATCAATTTGTTTGGCTGTGTGCTGATAAACAAGAACTATCAAAAACTTTTGCAGCTGAATCAGGCTGCCAATAATCGTTTGATACGGCACGAAAGTATTCACACGGCACAGGGCAAGGAATTGCTGTGGATGTTTTTCTATCTGCTATACCTTTTGGAATTTCTTGTCCGCCTGATTCAATACCGGAACCGGAATGCCGCCTACCGGAACATTTCCTTTGAACGCGAAGCCTACCTCAATGACGGGGACGCGGGTTACTTGCGGGACAGGAAACGGTTTGCATTTATCCGGTATATCCGGCTGTAAACCTTTTGATATAAAACATCCTATTCTTGATTGAACAAACTAAAAATAATATTGATATGAGCGAAAAAGCATTGACATTACAGCAGGAAACGGAAATCAGGGAAAAAGCCCTGAAAATCAAGGCGGACAAAAAATTGCGGAAAGTATTTCCCATGGCGGTATTCGGCGACGAGGCAAGCGGAGAAAAAGAGGTTTACGTCGCTTATCTTTCGGAACCGACTTTCCCGCAATTCTCCAAATTTATGGCTGCCTCAAAGAAAGACGAAGTGACCGCCATGCGGACACTGGCAAAGGACTGTTTTCTGGACGGCGACAAGGAATTGGTGGATAATGACTCGCTGTTCCTGTTCGGACTGATGAGCCAGCTTTCCGAAATCATTTCTACTCGTCAAAGCGCAC
>NZ_BAAHWV010000112.1:0-1913 GCF_054601255.1 Viscerimonas tarda
TCGTACCGGTTGGAGTAGCGACAAGAATCTATGTGGAAGAGGGACTTTCATTAACCGATAAACAGTAAGTAAATATGGCAATTATCAATAACGTAGCATACAGCTGGTCGATGATAACGCTTTCCTCCACAGCGCTGGGGATAGACGAGGGCAGCACCACGCTCGAAGGCGTGTCCGGCATCAAGTGGAACAAGAAACGGAAGATAGAATCCAACTACGGCATGGGCGGCAAGCCTGTCAGCCGCGGCTTTGGAAACATTACCTATACGGCGTCCATTACCATGGATTACGCCACGCAGCAGCTTTTGCGCTCAACCTACGGTTCATTAATGGACATCGGCGAATTTGACCTGATAGTGTCCTTTGCCAACCCGATGGCGAGCGATGACTGGACGACAACCACCGTAACCCTGAAAGGCTGCATCTTTTCCGAGGACGGCATGGAAAGCAAGCAGGACGATACGGATATTACCCACGAATTTGACCTGAATCCGTTTGACATTCAGATTGGCGATTCAGATTCAATATAGCTAAATAATTTATTATGAGTAATTTAAGAAGCACATTCAGTCCGATTGGCGCAGGCAGCCATTCGGCTTATATAAGGGAAAAGGACGATTATTATGCTACTTTCCCCACAGCCATTGATACGCTTTTGACACACGTTGAGATACCCAAAGACATAAAAATCTGGGAATGCGCCTGCGGGGAAGGACATTTATCAAAACGCCTGATAGAAAAAGGGTATGAAGTCTATTCGACCGATATAATAAACCGGAACTTCGGGGAAGTTGCGAACTTTTTCGATTGTACGGAAAAGTTGGAAAGCGGTATATGGATATTGACCAATCCGCCCTATAAATACGCGATGGAGTTTGTGCTTCATGCTTTGGAATTGTTACAGGAAGGCGATTGCTGCATTATGTTCTTAAAATTGCTCTTTCTGGAAGGACAGGAAAGATACCATAAGTTGTTCCGCCCTTACCCGCCCAAAGCAGTGTATGTGTTTTCCAAGCGGATAAGCTGTGCCAAAAACGGCGAGTTTTTCAGGAAGGAATACCAATCCTCGGCGGTTGCCTATTGCTGGTATGTATGGCAGAAAGGATTTAAGGGGAAACCTGTTATCGAATGGATTTAATTTAAAATACAATTTTACACGATGAAAATAAAGTATATGACATTTCCGAAAGAATTTTCCTACACAGCCATTAATTTGTTTGGCTGCGTGCTGATAAACAAGAACTATCAAAAACTTTTACAGCTGAATCAGGCTGCCAATAATCGTTTGATACGGCACGAAAGTATTCACACGGCACAGGGTAAGGAATTGCTGTGGATGTTTTTCTATCTGTTCTACGTTTTGGAATTTCTTGTCCGCCTGATTCAATACCGGAAATGGAATAGCGCCTACCGGAACATTTCCTTTGAACGCGAAGCCTACCTCAATGACGGGGACGCGGGTTATTTGCAGAACAGGAAACGGTTTGCATTTGTCCGGTACATCCGGCTGTAAACTATTTGAGATAAAACTTTCTATTCTTGATTGAACAAACTAAAAAATAATATTGATATGAGCGAAAAAGCATTGACATTACAGCAGGAAACGGAAATCAGGGAAAAAGCCCTGAAAATCAAGACGGACAAGAAATTGCGGAAGGTATTTCCCATGGCTGTATTCGGCGACGAGGCAAGCGGGGAAAAAGAGGTTTATGTAGCTTACCTCTCGGAACCGACCTTCCCGCAGTTCAGTAAATTCATGGCGGCATCGAAGAAAGACGAGGTAACTGCCATGCGGACACTGGCAAAGGACTGTTTTCTGGACGGCGACAAGGAATTGGTGGATAATGACTCGCTGTTCCTGTTCGGACTGATGAGCCAGCTTTCCGAAATCATTTCTACTCGTCAAAGCGCAC
>NZ_BAAHWV010000113.1:0-1871 GCF_054601255.1 Viscerimonas tarda
GGTTAAATGATATTGCAAACATTGCTCTTGGAAAAACACTTGATAAACAAAAAAATAAAGGAGAATTTAAGACTTATTTGAGAAGTGTAAATATCCGCTGGGGACATGTTGATTTGGATGATTTAAAAGAAATGAAATTTGAAGAATCGGAGCTTGAAAAATACAATATCCTTGAAGGTGATTTATTGATTTGTGAAGGTGGCGAAGCAGGAAGGTGTGCGGTATGGAAAAATCAATCAGTTTCGGTGAGATACCAAAATGCTATTCATCGAGTAAGATTTTATGCTAAAATCAATTCAGATTTTTATATGTATGCTCTTTGGCATTACAATAATAGCGAAATTTTAGAAGAATATTGCAAAGGTGTTACAATTAAACATTTAACAGGACAATCACTTAATTTGCTTTATTTTCCTCTTCCTCCACTATCCGAACAAAAGCGTATTGTGTCCCAAATAGAAACAATTTTCAATCAATTAGATGAAATCGAACAATCAATAAAAGCGTAGGTTTCAATTTCCTACGCTTTCGTAATTGAGTATTACCATGTAACAACTTTATCAACAATCATTTGTTGTTCGCTCGCTGTCCGTCGCAAATAAATCCGTGTCGTTTCGATACTTTCATGTCCCATTAAATCTGCCAATAGCGCAATGTCGTTGAATTTATCCAAAAAATTCTTGGCAAAGCGATGGCGGAAAGAATGAGGATAAATTACCTTGATGTTCAATCCGTATTTTTCCGCAAAGTGTTTAAGTTGTTGCGAAATACCTCTTGCGGTAATTCGTTCGCCAAAACGGTTTCGAAAAATATATCCCGAAGAAAAACTCTTGTCTTTTAACCATTTTGTGGCTTCTTCCCGTAATTTTTTCGGAATATACAATCGGCGAACTTTCCCGCCTTTGGTGTACATATCCAAGTACCCTGTTTCAACGTGCTCCGCTTTTATTTGCAGTAATTCGCTAATTCTCGCACCGGTTGCCGTCAAAAACCAAACTACAAAATACCATTCGGTATGTCCATCGGTTTTTAGATTGGTTTTCAGAAACTTGTAATCTGCATCACTGACAACGTTTTCGAGGAAGTTTTTTTGTTGCACTTTCACAAATTTGAGTTTCAACCGTTCCTTTTGAATAAATTCGAGGTATTTATTCAATGCCTGCAACCGTAAATTGACCGTTTGGGGTTTGAAGTGCTCCATCAAATAGCCTTTATAGGCTAAAAGATTTTCTTTATCAATCTTTTCATACTGTGCAAGAAAATGATTGATAGTCCATACATAAGACGTAACCGTACTCTTAGAGAGGTCACTTTTCTCAAGAGATTTCTGAAATGTTGTTACCATAATTTTGATATTTAAAAGTTTACGGCAACAAAATTATCTTATGTGAGGTGCTAAAGATTGTTTTGAATGGAATCCAATGATTTGAAGATTGTTTCGATTTGATTTACTATGCGTTTCTGTTCTTCTAAAGGAGGAAGGGGAATAGGAAGATTCAAAATATCTTCTCTTGAAATTCCCGGAATTATACCTTTCGCACTTTCCTTTATGCTACTAATAAAAAACTGGATACAGTATTTTGTGTATTGGATATTTATTGTAGAAATTGCGCGAATTGCCATTATTTGTCTTGCTATATGAATCTCATTCATACTATTAATAAGCAATTCACCCACAGTCCCCTTACAGGTAATGAGCAAATCATTTTTAACAGAAACAACTTTGGGCAAGATAGTCCATCTGCTAATGTTAAATTTTCCATCGCTAATATTACTTGCACCAATAAGGTATGGAATACCAAGCCCTTTATCATTGTATTCGTCATTTTCTAAATCTCTACCCGATATAAGAAGATACAGGTCTGTGAATT
>NZ_BAAHWV010000114.1:0-1799 GCF_054601255.1 Viscerimonas tarda
GTTATTGTAGGGCTGCGTGGCAGCGCCGTTTTCCTGTATAAATTTGGTGGCCGGATTCATGGCATGAACGGGTACCGTCAGGTCTTCGTTTACAAAGGTGGGGTTGTAGGCGTACTGGTGCCAGACATTGCGCGAGGGAGCCCAAGGGGAGCTACCGGAACGAAAGACCTGCATCCTGTAGTTAGCGCCAGTCATACTACCGCCAATTCCACCTGCACACACAATATCGGCTGTGCCGTCGCCGTCAATATCGGCTATTACCGGCATTTCGTAAGTTGTTGCCGAATATTGCGAATATGTAATCAGGTCGGTTAGCGAGCCGTCGGTTTCGGCGTTCATGATGCGCAGGTTCTGCATATCGCGGTACACAATTTCCATTTTGCCATCGTTGTTAAAGTCGAACACTGTCATCCCTGTACGACATCCGGTTTCGTAAGTAAGAATCTCCCATTTTCTGGTCAGCCTGCTTGTAACGCCAAAAGCTGTTGGTATCTTCACCACCTGCAGGCGAGCATCGTAGCTTGTATTATTGTTGTTAACGGAAGCTTGTACCAAGTTCGCACTTTTTGTCAGACCAATTTCCAGTTCGCCGTCGCCGTCAACATCGCCGATAAAGGGATAGGAGTTGACGTTGGCTTGCAGGGTGTCGGCAAACAGGATGGCATCGTTGTGTACATCCCATGCATACAGGGCGACATAAGATTTACGAACGGCCTCGGCCCCCCCCGTCATTGCAAGGTTATGGCGGGAGCTATACGACACCAGCACATCGGGGTGGCCGTCCTTGTTGAAGTCGGCGATTCCGGCCCAGCCATCGTTTGTGATGGGGATGGCGCCAATGTTGGTAATCACACCGGTACTGACTTCCGGCGCCGACTTGTAAAGCGCCATGCTCCAAGCGCCGGCAGTATTTGTTACCTTGTAGGCTTTACCCCCGCATATCAGTTCGGGGTGGCCATCGTAATCCAGGTCAACGGCAACAGTCAGCCCTCCGGCAGATAAACCGGCCGCTGGCGTAACATTTATGCCAAAAGGGTCGGAATAAATATTATTATTGGTGCCTTGTGAATTCCAGCCACAGTTCTGATAAAGAGGGTCGCTGTACTTCCAGTTGGCAAGAGGGGTATCCGGCAAACCGCAAAGGTAGTTCAGGCCATTGAGCGAAAAAACCTTATTACCAACATAAACTTCCGCTTCGCCGTCTCCATCGAAATCGGCAAAGCCGATGGTTCGGCCTGTCATTTGAATGATATTATCTGGCAGGGTAAACAGTGTATTGCCGTGTGGCTGGTCGCTCTTGTATTTGAATGTTAAGGTTGGTGTGCCACCGGGCGTGTCGTATTCGAATGCATAGATGTAACCATCGGTACCCAGCGCTACAACAGCGCCTTTTCCGTTTGAAAACCGCGAAAAACCGCGAGAGCCGTGATAATAAGTATAATGAAAGAAGCTTGTGAATGTACCACCGGCAATTCCGGCAAGCGCAACGAGGTTAAATTCGTATGTATCCTGAAGATTGCCGTCTTTAAATAAAACAAGATTATTCATCGATGCAACATCGCTAACACCGTTACCGGCCAGTATTTCCGGCAAGCCGTTATTGTCCAAATCGGCTACATACCACGGCGTATGAGGTAGTACAGTCTGCGTACTTGTTTCCGGTGTTCCAAATACCCAGTTAAACGGCACCGCCGGGATGGCGCATATCTCGTTCTTAATATCGTCGCCCTTGTTTCCCGGCAGCAGGAAAGCCGTTGCGGGGGCGCTGGTTTCGCCGTTGCAGGTAACGGTGTAAGTAA
>NZ_BAAHWV010000115.1:0-1790 GCF_054601255.1 Viscerimonas tarda
TTTTTTTCGAGACGATCTCCAGAAAGGAGGTGTTCCAGCCGCACCTTCCGGTACGGCTACCTTGTTACGACTTAGCCCCAGTCACCGGTATTACCCTTGGACGCTCCTTGCGGTTACGTATTTCAGGTACCCCCAGCTCCCATGGCTTGACGGGCGGTGTGTACAAGGCCCGGGAACGTATTCACCGCGCCATGGCTGATGCGCGATTACTAGCGAATCCAGCTTCATGGAGTCGAGTTGCAGACTCCAATCCGAACTGGGACCGGTTTTCGGGATTGGCTGACAGTTGCCTGATCGCTACCCGCTGTACCGGCCATTGTAACACGTGTGTCGCCCCGGACGTAAGGGCCGTGCTGATTTGACGTCATCCACACCTTCCTCGCAGCTTACGCTGGCAGTCTCGGCAGAGTCCTCAGCATTACCTGTTAGTAACTTCCGATGTGGGTTGCGCTCGTTATGGCACTTAAGCCGACACCTCACGGCACGAGCTGACGACAACCATGCAGCACCTACACTTCTGCTATTGCTAGAAGGGATGTTTCCACCCCGGTCAGAAGCATTTCAAGCCCGGGTAAGGTTCCTCGCGTATCATCGAATTAAACCACATGTTCCTCCGCTTGTGCGGGCCCCCGTCAATTCCTTTGAGTTTCACCGTTGCCGGCGTACTCCCCAGGTGGATTACTTATCGCTTTCGCTTGGTTACTAACGGTATATCGCTAACAACTAGTAATCATCGTTTACTGTGTGGACTACCAGGGTATCTAATCCTGTTCGATAACCACACTTTCGTGCTTCAGCGTCAGTCATAGCTTAGCAAGCTGCCTGCGCTTTCGGAGTTCCTAGTGATATCTATGCATTTCACCGCTACACCACTAATTCCGCCTGCTTCATCTATTCTCAAGAAACCCAGTTTCAACGGCAGTTCACAGGTTGAGCCCGTGCATTTCACCGCTGACTTAAGTCCCCGCCTACGCACCCTTTAAACCCAATAAATCCGGATAACGCTCGCATCCTCCGTATTACCGCGGCTGCTGGCACGGAGTTAGCCGATGCTTATTCTCATGGTACTTGCAATACAGTACACGTACCGTATTTTACCCCCATGAAAAAGAAGTTTACAATCCATAGAACCTTCTTCCTTCACGCGACTTGGCTGGTTCAGGCTCCCGCCCATTGACCAATATTCCTCACTGCTGCCTCCCGTAGGAGTCTGGGCCGTGTCTCAGTCCCAGTGTGGGGGACAAACCTCTCAGTGCCCCTATCCATCGTAGCCTTGGTGGGCCGTTACCTCACCAACCAGCTAATGGAACGCATGCCCATCTACTACCAATTCTCATCATTTAACAAATAGAACCATGCGGATCCCCTGTTTTATGCGGTATTAATCCCAATTTCTTAGGGCTATCCCCCTGTAGTAGGCAGGTTGCATACGCGTTACTCACCCGTGCGCCGGTCGCCAACAGTGTATTGCTACACCTTGATGCCCCTCGACTTGCATGTGTTAGGCCTGTCGCTAGCGTTAATCCTGAGCCAGGATCAAACTCTTCTTTGTAATTTTCTTTTTTTTTCTATCTCTTTGTGATACGTCTCTACTTTTTTCGCTTTCACACAGCTTACGCTACACTCAAGCACGAATCGCTTCTCAGCTCAACGCTCTTGTAATAAATTGCCTTTTATCTTAAACCTTTCAAAGATCTCTTCTTTTAACGCTTAAAGGCCGATATTCGACCAAAGCGGATGCAAAAGTAATGCACTTATTCGCCCTTTCCAAATTATTTTGAGAGTTTTTT
>NZ_BAAHWV010000116.1:0-1782 GCF_054601255.1 Viscerimonas tarda
AGGAACGCCTCAACGAATTTATCAAGACAGGCGAAGTGAAGGAAGAATCCGACATCTTTGATGAATTTGATATTTCGCCATCCCTTATCGAAAGCCTGCTGCATCGGGAAGAAGATAAAGAGGGAAATTTCCACATCACTTGGGGACAGCAGAAAGTCGCTTAATCATTTATTAGATAAAACAATATGAACAATCAAACACAGCAATCATCCCCAACGGAAATCTACAATCAGCTTTTATATGACGTGAATGTGCAGTATGGTGCGCCAATGGGACGTTCCAACATTGGGACAAAACAAGATGCCGAAGGAAAGAAAATCTACTGTCGCAGAGTTTATCTCATTTATGACGGCGCTTACGACAGAGGCGGAGCTTATTGGGGATGCGGAGCGCCTCTGTACGTTGAATACACGCTTGACAAGAGCTATGTCGCTTTTTTTAGAAAAGAATAGAAATCTATAAGAACAGGTACCTGTATGGAAGAACAAGTAATTAAAACGGATGATTTTCACATCATCATCAAGGGAAAAGAAATAAAAGTTGTTGCGATAGAAAATGGTCACAGTATTCACATTCTGCCGGCAACGGCCAATAGTGTTGTTATTCAGTCTGTTAAATTTTAAAAACTAAGAATATGAACGTAAAAATCGGAAAACTCCTGCCGGACGGAAATGTACGGCATATCGACCTGCTCAACGTAGAAGAACCGGAGAAAACGGCTTTCACATTGAAGAATTTTTATTCCGTCGAAAAACGCTTGGATGCGCTGCTTGATTTGGGCAACCTCAACAACTTGAATCCTTCCCCCTACGGGAAATACCGGTGGTATGGCGACAAAGTCCATTGCTATGCCGCTATCCGCGATGACGGCGCAAGCAAAAGAAAAAATGAAGCCTTATTGTCCGAAAGCAGAGATGTATTTGCGAAAGCGGTGGAACTGTGTTTCCTCTATGAAAACGGAAACTGGACAATACTCTTCGGAAAACGTTCCGAAAACATTGATTTCGCCCAAGTCCTCAACGTCATTAAATGGAATCCTTTCCTTCATCTGGAAATCTATGAATTTGAAAAGGACAACCGGTTTGCAAAAAATCATATCGCTTTTGCCGACTGGAAAGAATTGGAAGAATACGCTGAAAGGGAAAATAAACCGGTGTATGTGTTCCGCAATAACCGGCTTGCAGTTACAATCAATCATCCACTAACAAAAAAGCAAACAGCATGAAACATATCACAGAAGCCGTCAAGAATTTGACGGAAGAACTTATTACACCGGAAATCGTTGCCGCCGCGCTTGCGGAAGGTCAGATAGAGTTGCTCAATTACCTGCCTGAAAAATACTTGTCCGAAAGCAATATCAATACACTGGTTGCCAACGACAAAAGCTATTGGGGACATTTCGACTTGGAACGCATTCCTGTTGAGTGTCGCAATCAAGCCGTTTGTGACTGCGCTTTGAAACGCCACAAGGATAATTACCGATATGTTCCTGAAGAATTGAAATCCGTTTCCATGTTAAACGAGTTGCTGAGTGATGCCAATAAAAATATGCACCTGTTGGTATGTGTGCCGGAAAATAACTGGAACAGTGAATCAGTCTATGCAGGCACACACTCCCTTTACAGAGAACACTCTAATATTTATTCGTATGGCAGGCATTCCTACGGAAATAACATCAACCCACAAAACACACTGAAACTGGTACAAATACTTTGGTCATTTGTCCCCCGAACAATAAAAAATCAACAATTCTATCATGGGCTTTTTACTGTTTCCAATATG
>NZ_BAAHWV010000117.1:0-1730 GCF_054601255.1 Viscerimonas tarda
ACAAGAAATTGCGCTTTCGCTCACAGAGCGGTTTTTATGGACAGGTGAAGGTTACCTACAAGATTACCTGCTCGAATGATGGAACTTCCGCCCAGGGCGACGCCTACATTAATGTGGGAGACAAGCCCGACTTTATTGACGATGCCGAATGTACTGTGCCTTCGTCGCCTTTTGTGTGGGATATTGGACTGAAAAAGCAATCGCTACCGGTCCATTACCTGTCAACTCCTTTTACCGGCGATTTGGACGGCGATGGATCGATAGAGGTAGTCATACCAGCCAAACAATCAACAGGAAATAATAGTGACAGTATGTATGTTTTTAATGCTGATCTGAGCTTGAAATATTCTTTCGCCATAACCAATACTGCCGGAACTGCAATAGATGGCCTGAGCAATTACTTTGGGCATCCTTATGCTATAGCCAATGTGGATCACGACGACGACGGCGAAATACTTGTAACGACTCGTGAGAGAAAGCTCCGTTGTTATACACAGGATGGTACGCTCAAATGGGTCTCGAATGACGGAGCAGGCAATGAAGTAGCTTGTTCGAGTGAAGCGGGAATGACGCCGGTTACAGCCGATATAGACGGCGATGGCGAGGTAGAGATACTTGCCGGCGACTGCATTTTTGATGGAAGTACAGGCCTCTTACTGGTAACATTGCCCGGCGGAACTACCCCGAATGGTTATGCGTATGGACGAGGCCGCCGATCTCAGGGTGGCGCTTTAGCCTTTTATCCGGTAATAGCCGATATAGATGGCGATGGCGTGCAGGAAGTAGTTGCAGGGAACACCACCTACAAAGTAACGGTAAACCGCAGCAATCCGGCCCTGAGTACCGCAACAGTGCTAGCCTATGTCGAACAAGTGGATGGGATGACCTCGGTGGCCGATATGGATGGAGACGGGATACTGGATGTAGTGGTCTCTCAGGCTCATCAAGCGACAGGAACAGCAGGTGGAACTATCCCTGGTGCAACCATATATTGCTGGCAGGGGAACACCGGAGCAATGATAGGCGCTCCGATAAATACGGGTACGCCCTCCGGTTCCCGCGCCTTTATCGGAGATATTGACGGTAATGGAATACCCGATATTTGTTTCACAACCAATAGCCGTATGTGGGCCTATACTTACGACAGCGGGGCAAGTGCGCTGGTATCCTTATGGACAGGTAAAACCACCTCCGATACATCCGGCGCTACCACCATGTCGATGTTCGACTTTGACCTCAACGGCGAGGTGGAACTGATTTACCGCGATGAAACCCATATCCGGATATTGGATAAGGATGGAAATAATGTAAAAGACCAATTAGGCAACGATGCGATATTCGGGTGTGCTTCGGCAACGCATAGCGAATACCCTATTGTGGTAGATTTGGATGGAGATGGTCATGCCGAAATTCTTGTTTCGGGGGCTGTTAACGGTGAAAATAGAACTACTCAAGTCAGATTGTTAGTTTATGGCAGTGTAACTCCCAACACTTGGGCGCCTGCCCGTCAGGTATGGAATGCGCACGGCTACAATCCGCTGAATATCAACGACGACCTGAGCGTTCCGGCGCATCCGATGTCGCCCGCTACCATTATCGCCCGTTCGGACGGAAGCATCCATAGGCCCTTCAACAGCTTCCTGCAGCAGGCAGGCAACCTGAATACCGAGGGCGAAAACCTGAACCTCTCGCCCGACCTGAGCTTCCAGATTGGTAAGAATCAAAAATTA
>NZ_BAAHWV010000118.1:0-1674 GCF_054601255.1 Viscerimonas tarda
CCTGACTTTGACACTTTCATTTTAACAAATTTATAAAATTCACATACACAGTTATTTGCAGAAATTGCGACACCAAAATGGGTGTCGCAAGCCTCAAAAAGTGCTATATTTGCACCATGTTTGTACGCAAAAAGAAAAATCGGTCAGGCACAACAAGTGTCGTAATTGTAGCCAAAGGTAACGGCAAAACCAATTATGTAAAAACAATCGGAACAAGTTCTGATGAATCTGAGATAGAAAGGTTGTATCAGCAAGGCAAGAAATGGCTGTCGGCTTATCTTGGCGAGCGCGATATGTTTGCAGAACACACACGCCAACAGGAAGAGAAGCAAGTTACAGAAGCGTTGTTGTCTAATATTGAAAACATACTGCTTAATGGGACACAACTGATATTGAATCATGTGTTTCAATTGGCTGGCTTTGACCGGATTGACGATGAGATATTAAAGCATTTGGTTGTATCTCGCATTTGTCATCCGCGCAGCAAGGTGGCTACGGTTGATTACTTGAAGTCGTATTTTGACGAAGATGTGGAGTTACACAAAATATACCGCTATTTGGACAAATTGCACGATACCCAAAAGGATACAGTCCAGCAGATAAGCGTTGACCATACTCGCCGAATTTTAGGAGGAAAAATCGGACTTGTCTTTTACGATGTAACCACACTTTATTTTGAAACTGATTTTAGTGATGACTTGCGCAAAACAGGTTTTTCCAAAGACGGGAAACACGCCTGTCCACAGATAGTATTGGGCTTACTGGTCAGTTCAGGTGGCTATCCGCTGGCCTATTCCATTCACGAGGGAAACAAGTATGAAGGGCATACGATGCTTCCCGTTGTGGAGGATTTTGTAAAGCAGTTTGATTTGAAAGATTTTGTAGTCGTTGCCGATTCGGGACTGATGAACAATGACAATATTGCTCTGTTGGAAAAGAAACAATACAAATATATCATTGGGGCACGAATAAAAAATGAGAGCAAAGCGGTAACCGGCTGGCTTTTAGCGTTGGAAAAACAGGACGGCTCGTTTTACGAATATAAAAAAACAGCGACTTCCCGTCTGATTGTCGGCTATTGTGAAAACAGAGCGAAGAAAGACCGCAACAATCGAGAAAAGGGCATAAAACGGCTTGAAAAAGAATACAAAACCGGTTCTATAACCAAGGACAAGATTAATAAACGCGGGTACAACAAATTTTTGGAAATAAGCGACGACATCAAAACGACCATAAATTACGATAAAATCAAAGAAGACGAGCGATGGGACGGTCTGAAAGGCTATATTACCAATACAACCCTGTCGGCAAAAACAGTTTATGAAGAATACAGCGGCCTTTGGCAGGTGGAACGGGCGTTCCGCATAACAAAGGGAACACTGGAACTGCGACCGATGTTCCATTTTACAAGGAAACGCATTGAGGCGCATGTCTGCATTTGTTTTGTGGCTTACAAAGTATATAAGGAACTCGAAAGAATACTGAAGACAGGCGATATAAACTTGAGTGTTGACAAGGTTTTAGATATTGCCAAGACGATTACCACCCTGAAAATCAAATTGCCAATCAGCAATGAAACGATGACAAAAACAATGCTGCTAACCACAAGACACAAGTCTATCGCCACACTTTTTGATGAAAATTTTTGGAAATCTTTTTAGGGTGTCGCATTGT
>NZ_BAAHWV010000119.1:0-1564 GCF_054601255.1 Viscerimonas tarda
TCGGGCAAAAGTAGCCGAAAAATCAGAGGAAAAACGGACAAAAAACAGAGAGAAAGCGAGCGGGAACGGAACGAAAACGGCAAAAAAAATGCCAAAAAAGTAATTTTTTGTGGCTTTGCCACAAAAATTTTCTTTCCCACCAAAAAAAGAAAAAATCAAACCCTGCAAAAGCGGGGTTTGATTGGTTAGAAAAAAACTAACTTATTCCATTTACAGACATATCAGACAACTTTTTGGTAGATAAATTTATACAGATACGCCAAAAATAGTAACCGCCATCAAATATTGTGATAATTTCATTGTCGATTCTATCTGCATCTTTTGGTTTATCTTCATCATCATATTTGTCTTTATGCAAGAAATTAATCCAAATTATTATTTCATTATTTTCCGTTAAATACCCTACATACTGACGAACATATTTTTTTAGTGTTCTTTTGTTTATAGGTGGCTTTTTGTACATTTCTTGGTTGGACTTCACATAATCCGTTCCGATACTGTCTTTCAGAATTTTTTCCGCTTGGGCAATATCTTCTTCGCTTGGCGTATAGCGATTTTGTTCGGGTGGAAATCCCCAAATAGCGTGTTCTTTTGGGAAAACATAACCCTCATAATCCTTGCCTGTTACATATTCCGCCGTCTGTGAATAAACATAACCACTCATAAATAAAAATGTTATAATTGCAAATATATTTTTCATTGGCTTATCGGTAGTTAATAGGTAAATTTGCAGGTGTTAATAATCTCGGTCCGATTGGACGAGGAACGCCTGTTGTCATACCGTAGCCGTAATGAGTGCGTAACGGAATACCCGCTTGTCCTCTAATTAGATTTTCTCGATAAACCGATCGCCATTCTGATTTTAACAAACCATTGGAAGTCGAAAAATAGGTTGCGCCTGTTACGGCATTGGTATAATCGCCACTAAAATGAAGTAATCCTTGATTTGAATCGCTTGCGTGTCCCATTTCGTGTCCTAATCCTATGTATGCAGGTCGCGAGGTACTCCCTGTAAGGTCTAACCCCCCACTCGTAGAATTAGCGTTCCAATAAATAGTACCGCCTGAACCCGAAGAACCTGCTGCGTTTCCTGTTACTGCCTGAACTTCTGCTAAATTTGCACCCGCTTTTGAAGTACTATTTGGCACAAACGCATTATCTCCACTTTTGATAGTGAACATATTTGTTGAGTTTTGCAATTCAGAAACCAAAGTTGCACCTTCCGCAGTATTGTTCAAACTGCCTAATGCGCCTACTGCCGATTTTAGATAACCTTTTACTTTACCTGTATAGGCACTGCCGTCAGAATTGAATAAATTACCGTTTTCGTAAGTCAAAGTTTCTTTACCGCCCAATCCCAAGAATCCTGTATTATGTACAATTGTTATACTGTCGCCGTGTAAATCTACTGCATTTATCGGGTTGTTTCCGCAATATGCATACGGACTAATCGAATAATACTTCTCCGCCAGCGGATCCATACTAGTAAACCCTCCATACCCATCCAACTGCCTGGCCTCAAAATCATACAGGCCCAATCCAAACATAGGCTCAGCCTCCTTAC
>NZ_BAAHWV010000120.1:0-1554 GCF_054601255.1 Viscerimonas tarda
TAAGCTATCATTGCCAAGAAGTTGGCAAAGAGCCAACCCTCCATCACATAGCGGTTCTGCATGTATGAGACATCGGCATCCAGATAGTTTTTGTAGCTGTCGAACATCACTTCCACATCGTTGCGCTTTTTGGCGAGTGTTTTGATAACTGTTCGGCTTGCAGCAGGCGCGAATACAATTTGTAGTAAGCTATCATTGCCAAGAAGTTGGCAAAGAGCCAACCCTCCATCACATAGCGGTTCTGCATGTATGAGACATCGGCATCCAGATAGTTTTTGTAGCTGTCGAACATCACTTCCACATCGTTGCGCTGTTTGTACGATTCGTAAATGACTTGTTCAATCTTTTTTTCCTTTGCCGGTTTCTTTTTCCCTTTTTTGTTCTTTTCTTCAATATTTATTTGATTTTCAATGTCATAAATGATTGTCAACGTCCCGAAACGGTTTAATTTGCCGTCAAATCCCTCTCGTGAATAATTTTCAGGATATGTTTCTATTCTTGACAGATAATCCTTTTCTTCCTTTATCCTTAATGCCTCGTCAAGAAACGTAATCATATTGTAATCCCCATTTTTATATGAATAATACCAGATAATTCTATCCTGAAAAAGAAAATAGCTCAACTCTTTTTTGAAATTCTGTTTTTCGAGCGGCGAAAAGTCAATCAGTGAATTGTTGCGGTGCAAGGGGATGATGTATGAAAGCTCCTCCTCTTTCATCATTTCAATGTTCTCTGTGCTGAAAAACCCCTTGTCGGCAATGAATACGACTTTGTTCTTGACGTTCATTTCATGGATGCACAATGCCATTGATTTGACATCGGTAATGTTCCCGTTAATCAGGCGATAATAAACCGGCTGTTTCATTTGTGCCGAAAACAGGTACATCAACCGGATTTGTTTGTCAAAGTCAAAATTCGGATTGTAGCCCTTGACATTGACAGCCAGATTTTCCGACACGCTTAATGTGTGCGTGGAATCCATCAGCACAAAGTTCTGCTCATCGGGCACGTCTTTCAACTGTGTCTTCATCCATGCCACGACAGCCTGCCGGTTTTCGCCAAAATATTTCAAGGTCGAAGAAACAATCTTGTCCGAAAACGATTTCCTCGCCCATAATTCCGAACAAAAATCGTGCGAATGATACTCTCTCGCCCGTTTTATCGGCGTTTGATGCGCCCAGCGCATCATGGCAAAACTGAGCATCGTTTCCGTATGTTCCTCATCAAAAAACGTTCCCAAAGACGAGATTTCTTCTTTCATCAACTCCGAAAAAAGATTGTAAACGCCAAAAGTCTTTATATCGACTTGCGGAAGTTCCTCATTTCGCAACCTCAACTCGTTTTTTGACGAAGGAACAAACCCTTCCGTCTCGGTGATTTTTCCAAGCAGGCAAATAGTCTTCTTTGCCGAACGTTTTTTCTGCTTGTCATAGACATACTTTACTTGATACTTGTAAAAAGTACCGTTGATGAGCCTGATTTCCGTCAAAGGCTCCTTGAACTGTTGAATCCATTCCGGTAAATACATAATGCAACCTATTTAGGTAGCACAAA
>NZ_BAAHWV010000121.1:0-1517 GCF_054601255.1 Viscerimonas tarda
GAAAAAGCAACTGACAGAGGCAGAAAAGATCGTTTTACTCGAAAAAGAGATTGCCGAGTTGCGCGAAGAAAAACAGAAATTATTAGACCAGTTAGCCTATTTTCGCCGGGCGTTTTTCGGGCGTAAATCCGAGCGCTATTTACCGGAAGATCCCAATCAGTTAAAACTTGATTTTGCAGGGATGGAAGAGTTACCGGAAGAAAAAGAAGCCCGGGAAGAAGTACAAACCATTACCTATACCCGCGTTCACAAAAAAGAAACTCCGGCGAAACCCGTTCGGATGGCATTAGACCCAAGTTTGCGGAGAGAAGTAACGGTGATTGAGCCGGAAAACATACCGGAAGGCTCCAAATGTATCGGAGAAGAAATCACGGAACGATTGGAATATACCCCCGGCGAGTTTTGGGTAAAACGCATCGAACGTAAAAAATATGCCTTGCCCCAGGAAGCAGGCGTGATAATCGCCGTTCTTCCCACCCAAGTTTTACCCAAAAGCAATGCCGGAGCATCGTTATTGGCGCACTTGCTGGTCAGCAAATATCAGGATCATTTACCGTTTTATCGTCAAATAGAAATCTTTAAGCGTCAGGGCATCCATTTAGCCGCCTCCACCGTCAACGGCTGGTTTGCGGAAACCATCAAATTACTCACACCACTTTATGAAACACTCAGAAAAGAGGTAATGTCATCCGATTATATCCAAATGGACGAAACGACAATACCGGTAGTGGACAAAGACAAGCCGGGAGCTACCCGGAAAGGCTATCACTGGATCGTCCACGCACCACAATCCAAACAACTCTACTTCCATTACGATAAAGGTTCCCGTTCACAAAAAACAGCAATCAGTATCCTGAAAAATTTTAAGGGAGCACTGCAAAGTGATGGCTATGGAGCCTATACCATTTATGAAAACAAGCAGGATGTACTCTTGTTAGGCTGCTGGGCGCATGCCCGGCGCAAGTTTGAGAATGCCCTGAAAAATGATCCCCGCAGGGCAGACTATGCTTTGAAACAAATCCGTATGCTCTATGACCTGGAATATGATATGAAGCAGGAGGGATTGTCTGCACAAGAAATCAGGGAGATGCGCCATGAAAAGGCATATCCAATTATCAAGTCGTTTGAAAAATGGTTGGATGAAAATTACAGGAAAGTCCTCCCGCAATCCCTCATCGGTAAGGCTATCGCTTATGCTTATACCATCTATCCACGACTGGGTCGTTATGTCCTGGACGGAAGATACAATATCGACAATAATTTAGCCGAAAACGGTGTGAGACCTTTAGCCTTGGGCAGGAAAAACTACCTCTTCTGTGGGAATCACGAAGCCGCTGAACACACTGCTATCATCTACTCCCTGCTGGGAACCTGCAAACTCAACAACGTGAATCCGACAGAATGGTTGACCGATGTCCTGAATCGTATCAATGAACACAAAGTAAACGAACTAGCCGATTTGCTCCCTATGAACTGGGCGGAAAAAAATCCGCAAGGGTAGATTGCCGAATGCTTAC
>NZ_BAAHWV010000122.1:0-1514 GCF_054601255.1 Viscerimonas tarda
CCAAATCGCCTGAAGCCACCGAAAAAAACAAGGCACTTGCAGACCTGAGGGAAAAGTACGAAACAGTTGCCAAGCAATGGGACAAGGAAGGCAAACAATGGTCTCCCCGCCAGTTATCGCACTGCTTTGAAACGGAAAAGAAGAAAAAGGAAGCTGTCAAGGTTTTACCGGTTTCGGAATGCATTGATGCGATTGTAGAAAAACTGAAGCTGCGGAAACGCTTTAAAAACGGGAAAGTCCTGACCAGTGTCAGTACGGCGAAGAGCTATACCTATCTCAAGGATTCCCTGTGCAAGTTTACGGAAGAGCAGTACGGCAGAAAATTCTCCACCTACTTTTTCAACGAAATTACAGAGGAATTTATCAATGATTTTATCCTCTATACGCAGGAACAGGGAGTCCGGAACGGCAATGAAGCGGGACTGGTTCTCAAATTGAAGACCCTGTATGGCGTATTTTGTTATTCCGGCAGAATGAACATGCCGGATACTGATGTCAGCGTCTTCAAAGGTACCGGCCATTTAGTTAAAAACAAGCGGAAGAAATGGAAACCTCAAACCATCAGTTACGATTTGATATGTAAAATGGAAACGATGGATAAAAGCAAGTTCTCAAAGCTGGAACGATTTTACATTGATATTTTCCTGTTCAGCTTTTACGCGGGCGGCATCATTGGTATTGACGTCTGCTTTTTAACATGGTCGTGTATCGAAGACAATATCATTCAGCGGGAAAGAATTAAATTTCCCAGGGAATCCAAAATGCCGTTCAACGACAAGGCGAAAGCTATTGTGGAAAAATACAGGGACAGATGTTTCGGTGATTACGTTTTACCGTTGTTTAACCACAAGCATATTACGGAAGAAAAGCAGCGCAACCGTCTCCGGGGTATCAATGTCAATATGACCAATACACTCAAAAAGGTGGCGAAGAAACTCCGGTGCGAAGAGTTTCACTGGTATGCAGCTCGCGGTTCATTTATTACCAAAATGCTGGACGAGATGTACCACCCGATAGCGGTAGCCGAGTTTGCCGGCAACACTCCCCAGACTATCTACAACCATTACTGGAAACAAACCAAGCATGAAGATGTGCTGGCTGACATGAACCGGATGTTCTGAAAAAGTAAACGGGATTATATATGAAAATATACAGTCCCGTTTTTTCTTTTGCAGGAATCAACCTTTTATTATTTAGCCGCTTCGATAGACGCCTTGCGAAACTCCTTGAGGGCTTTTTCGATAGCCAATGAAGTTTTGCGGGCACGGGTTCCAGCTGCTTTGTTCCCGTTTTCTACCTGTGCCGTCGCGTCTTTTTGAAAATCTGCGAAAAGTTGATTCAAATTTACTGTTAAATCTTTCATGATTTCTACTATTAAAAAATTTCGCGCAAAGGTAGCGGATTTTCCGGTAATATTCCTGTAAAACACAAAAATATCCGGCAACCGGATACAAAAACGGCGGCAAATACTTAACTTTGCAGCGACATATTGTAAAAGAATAGCGTTTAGCTTA
>NZ_BAAHWV010000123.1:0-1466 GCF_054601255.1 Viscerimonas tarda
TGGTGGAACAAACTGTTTCCGCTTTGCCGCAGGAACTGTCGGGCAAAGAGGTAATGCAGGCTTTCGCCCAACCGCGCAACATGGGATTTTATACGGCGACCGCTGAACTCGCAAAGGAACGGAAAAACACCATTTCCGCCTGCATACATAGCGACCAGACCGTGATGGACGGCGAAAGCGTCCGTTTGCGTTTGCTTGAGCCGATGCGGGCGGGCAAAATGTTTGTCCGAGAAAACACGATTCTTTCCGGCTTTTCCAAGATTCAGGGGGAAAGGCTGCAAATCACCATTACTTCAATGGAATACGGCGGCAATATTATTCCGGTGGAAATGGCGGTATATGATACGGACGGACAACGCGGCATTTTTATTCCCGATACAAAAGAGGTGAACGCCGCCAAAGAAGTTGCAGCAAATATGGGGACAAACGCCGGTACAAGTATTTCGCTGTCTTCCGATGCGGGTGAACAGTTTGCAGCCGATATGGGGCGCAGCGCCATTCAGGGAATTTCGCAATTCTTTTCCAAAAAGATGCGCGAAGTTAAGGTTAATCTCAAAGCGGGTTATCGTGTTTTTCTTCTTCCCGAAGGGAATATCAATAATCAGCAATTAGCAAACAATTAATTGTCTGAACCATGATTTACCTGATTAAAAGATTAACAAGATTTTTTTACAATACACAATTTCATAATTAAAAATAATATACGATGAAACAGATTTTTTTAATGCTTGCATTAGTTGCAGGCACAATTACAGCAAATGCGCAGGAAACGGCGCAAAGTCAGCCTTCCACAGGTGATTTGTACAGCGGTCTTACCCGCAAAATCGAGTATGACCGAATGATACCGCCCTACGGTATCGAAGTGAGTTTTAACAAGACGGTGCATATTATTTTTCCCGCTGCCGTGCGCTATGTCGATTTGGGTAGCGCGAATATTATTGCAGGAAAAGCGGACGGTGCGGAAAATGTTATCCGTGTGAAATCAGCCGTGCAAGGTTTTGAGAGTGAAACCAATTTTTCCGTCATTACAGACGAGGGCAGTTTTTACAGTTTCAATGTGAAATATGCCGATGAGCCGGAAAAGTTAAACATTGAAATGAAAGACTTTATCCACGATGGCGAAGCGGTTAATCGCCCCAACAATTCATTGGATATTTATCTCAATGATTTGGGAAACGAGTCGCCCAAAGTGGTAAACCTTATTATGAAGTCCATTTACCAAAGCGACAAAAAGGAAATCAAACACATTGGCTCAAAGCGTTTCGGTATTCAGTTGCTGCTCAAAGGCATTTATACCTACAACGATTTCCTGTACTTCCATATCCAGACTAAAAACGCTTCGCAAGTGCCGTTTGATATGGATTTTATCCGCATTAAAATCGTGGATAAAAAGGTCGCCAAGCGCACCGCCATTCAGGAACAGGTTATTTTTCCCGTCCGCGCTTACCGTTACAATATCCGCATAC
>NZ_BAAHWV010000124.1:0-1465 GCF_054601255.1 Viscerimonas tarda
GTATGCGGATATTGTAACGGTAAGCGCGGACGGGAAAAATAACCTGTTCCTGAATGGCGGTGCGCTTGGCGACCTTTTTATCCACGATTTTAATGCGGATAAAATCCATATCAAACGGCACTTGCGAGGCGTTTTTGGTTTGAATATGGAAATACAGAAAATCGTTGTAGGTGTAAATGCCTTTGAGCAATAACTGTATTCCAAACCGCTTTGAGCCAATGTGTTTGATTTCCTTTTTGTCGCTTTGGTAAATGGACTTCATAATAAGGTTTACCACTTTGGGCGACTCGTTTCCCAAATCATTGAGGTAAATATCCAATGAATTGTTCGGGCGGTTTACCGCCTCGCCATCGTGGATAAAATCTTTCATTTCAATGTTTAACTTTTCAGGCTCATCGGCATACTTCACATTGAAAGAATAAAAACTGCCCTCATCTGTGATTACGGAAAAGTTTGTTTCGCGCTCAAAGCCCTGAACGGCTGCTTTCACGCGGATAACATTTTCCGCACCGTCCGCTTTTCCTGCAATAATATTCGCGCTACCCAAATCGACATAGCGCACGGCAGCGGGAAAAATAATATGCACCGTCTTGTTAAAACTCACTTCGATACCGTAGGGCGGTATCATTCGGCTGTACTCAATTTTGCGGGTAAGACCGCTGTACAAATCACCTGTGGAAGGCTGACTTTGCGCCGTTTCCTGCGCATTTGCTGTAATTGCGCCTGCAACTAATGCAAGCATGATAAAAAACTGTTTCATCGTATATTATT
This sequence comes from Viscerimonas tarda, assembly GCF_054601255.1. NCBI lineage: Bacteria > Pseudomonadati > Bacteroidota > Bacteroidia > Bacteroidales > Dysgonomonadaceae > Viscerimonas > Viscerimonas tarda. The sequence continues at coordinate 772 of NZ_BAAHWV010000124.1, forward strand.
TTTAATTATGAATTGTGTATTGTAAAAAAATCCTGTTAATCTTTTAATCAGGTAAATCATGGTTCAGACAATTAATTGTTTGCTAATTGCTGATTATTGATATTGCCTTCGGGAAGAAGGAAAACACGATAACCTGCTTTGAGATTGACTTTTATTTCGCGCATCTTCTTTGAGAAGAATTGCGAAACACCCTGAATAACACTGCGCCCCATATCTGCTGCGAATTGTTCGCCCGCATCGGAAGAAAGTGAAATGCTTGTACCGGCATTTGTCCCCATATTGGCGGCGATTTCTTTGGCTGCATTGACTTCTTTGGTATCGGGAATAAAAATACCGCGCTGCCCGTCCGTATCATAGACAGCCATTTCTACCGGAATAATGTTGCTGCCATACTCCATTGAAGTGATTGTTATTTGCAATCTTTCCCCCTGAATTTTGGAAAACCCCGACAAAATCGTGTTTTCACGGACAAACATTTTGCCCGCCCGCATCGGCTCAAGCAAACGCAAACGGACGCTTTCGCCGTCCATCACGGTCTGGTCGCTATGTATGCAGGCGGAAATCGTATTTTTCCGTTCCTTTGCGAGTTCAGCGGTCGCCGTATAAAATCCCATGTTGCGCGGTTGGGCGAAAGCCTGCATTACCTCTTTGCCCGACAGTTCCTGCGGCAAAGCGGAAACAGTTTGTTCCACCA
>NZ_BAAHWV010000125.1:0-1439 GCF_054601255.1 Viscerimonas tarda
GGGGCGTATGGCATACGCCCAGCACACGACAATCAAAATACATGCAATGATGAAACATTTGCGCGTTTCGACAATGCGTGTATCGGGCGTATGCCATACGCCCCTACAATTGCGTCGTGCAATGCACAGGGCTGATCTGGGAATTCCACCCAAAATACTACACATTCCTACCTTTCCAAACAAAATTTCAACTTTTCTTCACAAAATCACTTGTTATGTAATAAAAACACATTACATTTGACGACTGTTTTGAATGCTTTCGTCATTAGGTTGGCGGATTTTTTACTCAAGGCAGGGCAATTTTTTTGTAACTTGGCACGGGTTTATAACCGGATTTTAATGGCTGATTTCACTAACAATTATGTATTTTTTAACACCAGATTTTCTCCTGATTATTTGGCAGTTACAGCTATTTTATTAGAGAGAGAGAGAGAGAGAGAGACCACATACCCTCGCGCGTAAGATAATAAAATTTTTCTTTTCACGCAAACAACCTGATTTATTTTCTGAAAATATGTTACCGCCGATTTTTATCGGAGGCGCGTTTTCGTGCGCGTATTTTAACAAATATGGCGCATTTGGAACGCTAATTTCGCGGATTTTCGCAAATAATTTCTTCCGTTCAACTGTCATTGCGGGCTCCGACCCGCAATCTCCTTATGCAATATTCGGGCAGACACACAGGTCTGCCCCTACACCCAATTGTGTAGAGACAGCGGGGGAAGCGACAAAAAATCATCATATAACAAAATCAGTCCCGCAGGGACGACACTTTATTAACCGTATGCTTCAGCTTACGGGTGAACAAGCGCCTCCTGCAAGCAAGTCCCGCAGGGACGACACTTGGACACGCTATCAAGTGTCGCCCCATGCGGGGCTTAGGATACTGTGTTGTCCGTCAGGCCGTAAGCTAAAGCATACGGTTAATAAAGTGTTGTCCCATGCGGGACTAAATACAAAATCCCAAAAAGTACTCCCTCCCCTCTCCCTGTGGAGAGGGGCCGGGGGAGAGGTGAATTGCGCCGGTGCGTACATCGGGCGTATTCGATACGCCCCTACAATGCGTCGTGCAATGACAACGGGGATGATAAATCATAAAAATCATACTAAAATCACAGTTCAGACTAATTAAAACTCACTTAACATGAAGAAACTTTTTCTATTACTGGCAGTTATTGCCTGCCTGACGGTTGAGGCGCAGGAATTCCTCGCACAGCCGCCTGAGAACGTGCTCCCCTCGGAGGTGGCGGCGCAGAATATTACCGAACTTACTTCGGCGCCGAAGCCCGGATTGCGCTACGGCCCCGATGAAAAGGGGAACGGCAACAAGGAAACATGGCTGCCGGTGGCTGCTGTTGACTACACTATTGTGCTCTCGATGAGCTTATTGCTTTTTGCTTATTCATTCTTTAAAACTAGGAAAAATGAGAAAATATAAA
>NZ_BAAHWV010000126.1:0-1437 GCF_054601255.1 Viscerimonas tarda
AGGACTTGTGCATGATGCTCAATGTGAGCAAGCGTTCATTGCAACGCTACCGCAGTCTGGGCTGGTTACCGTACAAACAAATCGACCAGAAAATGTACTACCTGCAATCGGACGTGGAACGGTTTATCAAAAAGCATTTTGAAAAACGCTATAAACCAAAAAGATAGCAAATTTTCTATTTCAAGGCTATAGTGTTTTATTCTAAAAATTATTATTTTTGCACCTAAAATGTAAAAAAATATGCCCAACTATCACTTGTTAAAGAATCTGAACAAAGAGGAAAGGCTTCGCACAACAGACAATCTGTTAAAGTTGCGCAGCCGGTTAGACCGCGATATTCCGCAAAAAACGGCGGAGGACACTCTACTGCTTGCCACTTGGAATATCCGCGAATTTGGCGACAACCGCCGCCGCGAAAGCCTGCATTATCTGGCGGAAATCATTAGCCGTTTCGATTTGATTGCTGTTCAGGAGGTTTCCGCCAATCTCAAAGGCTTGCAAGACCTCGTTTCGTTGCTGAGCCTGAATTGGGATTATTTTGTTACCGACAGCACCGACGGCAGTGCGGGCGGCGGCGAGCGCATGGCTTTTTTGTATGACAGGAGCAAGGTTTCCTTTCAAAAAATGGCAGGGGAAATCGTTTTACCCAAAGATAAATTGATTGACGGGCAGTTGCAGTTTGCCCGAACTCCCTATTGTGTGGCGTTTCAGGCGGGCTGGTTTAAGTTTATTTTGACAACCATGCATATTTATTACGGCTCAACCTCTTCCGCCGACAAGAAAAAGCGTGAAAAAGAAATAGATACAATCACTTCCGTCTTGTCTAAAAGAGCCAAAAAGGAAGATACAAGTTATATTCTGCTGGGCGATTTCAATATCCCGAATGTAAATGACGACACAATGCAGGCATTGGAAAAATACGGTTTTTCCGTTCCGCAGGCAATTAAGGAACACCCTTCGGACTTGGGCAATACCAGCCATTATGACCAGATTGCCTTTAACCTGAAATTGGACGACAAAATGACCGTTTTTTCCGAAAAGTCGCAAAAGGCGGGGGCTTTCAATTTTGCCGAAACGGTTTATACAGCAAACGATTTGGAAACATACAAGTCATATTTCCTTGACAAAGTAAACGGTAAAACCGATAAAGAAATTGAGAAATACTACCTTTCTACTTGGCGCACCTTCCAAATGTCCGACCATTTGCCGCTTTGGGTTGAATTGAAGATTGATTTCAGCAGTCAGTATCTGGAAAAGGTTAAAAAGGAAATCGGTTAAATGTGTAAAAATTCAATTCTTGTCTGCCTGTCCGTTCCGTCCGGAAAGTCAATCCCGCAAAAGCGCAACGCCTCTTTGTAGGTTATACCATTGTTCCGCATTTGCATAAAATGTTCGTAAATCTTCGGTTTGTATTCTTTGAGAAAGTAAAAACGGCTG
>NZ_BAAHWV010000127.1:0-1427 GCF_054601255.1 Viscerimonas tarda
CATACCGGGACCCAAACGGCAGACGAACCGAAGTCAGACAGCGCTTTTTCATCGGCAATGACCGGCTCGCAAAGCCTGTTTCGCAAATAATCCTGCGAAGCAGGCCAGCAAAGCGGTCGAAAGCAGGTATCCGGTTGAGGCTCGCGTCCGAAATGTCTTATATATTCCGCTTCGGGAACATATCGTGCGCCGTTATCCTCGCTGTTGAAGCAGGGATAGCCGGTTTCGTTGTTCTCAAAATACGCGGCGTTTTCGGGAAATTCTACCAATACATAGTTATTCATACTTCTTCTTTGTTATTGTCAAACCGCCATTCATAATCGCAGGTATTGCAGGAAAAGCGCCTGCCGTTCTCGTCGTATTCTTCCACCTTGTAACTGCCGCAGTCGGGACAGCAGGGGTCGGTTTTCTTCGGTATATCCAGCCGTTGATAAGCGATGATTTCCATATCCTCTTCAAAAATATCTTTTCCGGTATAGGATTCGTTCATTTGGATGGCAAGTTCTTCCATTTGCTCGTCGGTAACAGTTGAAACATCAAATCCCCCTCTTTCGAGGTCATCCCTGTGAACGCTCGCAACCGGAAAATAAGCTGATTCATCTTGTATTTCCTTGAATAAATGTTCTTCCGCTTCGTTGCGCTTTTCGCCTATATTTTCAAAATACCGGAGCAGTTCCTTAACTAATTCTCTGTTCATTTTTCCTCCTTGTTTAAGTTCCATACTTCAATTTTTTCTTCTACCGTCAAGCCGTCCCATTCTCCCTGATAACCGGATTTTTGACGCCATGCCTCAATTTCTTTCAGCAGTTCGTCTTCCGGCATGATTTCAACGTGTTCATTGCAATTTTCACAATAGTTTTCTTCCGAATCTTCATTGTTGCCGGAATAGCCGTCAAACAAATTCCCCTTATTGGGAAGCACCCAAGCCAACCTTTGTATGTCTTTCGAGCCGCATTTGGCACAACGGTAGGGGTTGGCTTCGTTTTCGGGAACAAAGCCTTGATTTTGCAGCCATTCGGCGATTTCTATAAGCCCTTCAATCTGTACCCGTTCGAGCGGCTCATCCCAATCCCTACCGGATACACCGTTAAGAGTACACATCAGGCACGATTCCGTATCTACATAAAGGTCAATGACATCTGCAACTTCAAAATCGCCATAGCTGTCTATAAAATCGGTATCGTGGACAACGACTGTCGGAGAGTTGTCGTATTCCTCTTTTTCCTGACTTAAAAACGACCGGCAACCTTTGTTTTTGTAAAACGTACCGATGCAGTTGTTTTCTTTTTCTACCGCCTGGCGGATAACCTGCATCAATTCCTTGCGGATTTCGTTAATTTGTTCCTTCTGTCTCATTTTTCATTCTCCTCAATGGTTAATTCTACATTGTCCTGACAGTTGCAGCAATAGCAGTCAGCCTTGTTGTC
>NZ_BAAHWV010000128.1:0-1418 GCF_054601255.1 Viscerimonas tarda
TTCGGGGGAATACTGCGAGCCTCAAAAGGATGAGGACGGGAACTATATCCTGTCTTCGGGTATGGAAGCCGTCTGGCTGCTCTGCAACGAGCCGGCATGGAACGAAGCGGGATACTGGAAATTTATTATTAAAGGTCAATCCTATACATCGGAAGCATGAGCAGAACAATCAAGGAAATATACAACGAAGCTGTCAGTGAACGCAACAAGCGGCTGGAACTTTCCGAGTTCTCCAGCGATTCCAAAATGTCCATCCTGAACGGCATTACCTGGGCTTTCGCTGCCGTTGTTTACGGCTTTGAGGCTATCCTGGACGTTTTCGCCATGGATATTTCCGCCACGCTCAACAACCGCATCAACGGAACGCCGGTATATTATGTGAATGCCCTGCTGCAATACCAGAAGGGCGACACGCTGGCCGTCCGCGAAGACGGCATGGCATTCGGCTACGTTTCCGTTGACGAAACCAAACGCATTATTACCCAGGTGTCCTATTCCGAAAGTACAAGCGATGTGAACCTGGACAACAAGCTGGTACTGAAAGTCGCTACCGGCGTGAAAGGCAAGCTGTCGGCGGTTTCCCCGGAAGACTTGGTGATGATTAACGCCTATATCAGCCGGATCAAGTTTGCCGGTACACGGATTGAAGTCATCAGCCGCAACGGGGATGTACTTGTTCCCCGCGTATCGGTGTATTACGACGGCGCTGTACCGGAAAGCGAAATCTACGACGACATAGAAAGAAAGCTGGATGACTACATGATGAACATTGACTTTGACGCCGCCGTCTATGTTTCCAAAGTGATGGAGGCTATTAAAAAGGTGGAGCATGTAACGGATGTGTACATGGATACGGCTGCCGTACCGGAACAGGGCGTTTTCCTGGCCTGCTACGATGCAGACGGGCATATTTCCCCGCCACAGAAAGTCAGCCGGATGACGCATACCGCCTCCGGCTACCTCCGGCAGTCCACCGGAAAAGATGAAGAAGCGGACTTGCCGGGTTTCCGCGAAGCTGTTAAACTCATTATTGACAACGGATGCGATACAGATTGCCTACAGACTACATAGCGAACTGCCTGACGCCGCATTACCTGCCGGGAAGGAAGTACATCCTTTTCCTGCAATCGCTGGTCTATCCGCTTTCCACGCTGAATGAGCGCTTTGTGCTGTTTGCCAAGGAAAAGCAGATTGAAGCGAATATGACCTGCCAGGTCATGTACTTTGAATGGTATTTAAACCGCAGATTCAGGAAATACTTTGCAAACAGGGAAGAAAGCATTTTTATCAGGGAAAGTGAAAGCGTCGGCGTGGATATATACCATGAACAGGCGCAGAACGCCAAACCCTTTACCGTATGGCGGGAAAACGAGCTTGTCTTTACCGGCGACCCGCAGGAAGAGCCGCGTGAATTTTAC
>NZ_BAAHWV010000129.1:0-1361 GCF_054601255.1 Viscerimonas tarda
GGCATCAGGGCGGGGGATGTCAGCGGACATATCTTGCAGGTTTTATAGATTTCGGAGTAGGGAACCGCAAAATATTCGCAGATATCCCGTTCTGCTTGCCGGTAGGTTTCGAGTTTTGAGGCGGGTTGCAATGCTGATGTACCTCCCCAAACCGGTAATATTACCAATACCCTGGCATTAGGAGCCTTGCGCAACAAGGTTTCGAGGCACAGGCGGAATGCTTCGGCAAACGAGGCGTCGATGTTTAGCGTATTGAAGCTTTTTGCCAATACGGTGGCGCTGTCTCCCAGCGTGGTATTGCTTCCCGCGTCATTAACGCCTACCATGATGGTAACCAGTCCGGCGAAATTGTCGGGAACCTGATTCACTTGTGCTATCAGTCCGGTAGAACCGATTGCTTTTATTCCACTGACTGCCAAATTGACGAACGGCGAAAAGGCAAAGGCCGTGCTCAGCAACCTCGGGTAAGGCATTGTTGCTCCATAGCCGTAAGTGATGGAATCGCCCAATGCCATGTAGGGAATGGGCGCCTTGCCCTTTTCCATGATGGTAACGCCAACACACAAATCTACATTGGCATCGCTTGCCGCGCCTATAATACCGCCACCCACCGGATTGCCGCCTCCGCTTTTGTGTCGCCACAACCCGCTGAAAAACAGCCATTCGCTCGGTTCCAGTTTCCGGTTGACGGGTATCTCGTTTATTCCAGCCGTGGCATTGTGGGTTTTCGACCAGACTACCCCGCTGCCATTGTTGTTCGATGCAAACACAATGGTAATGGTATTGGCCGAGGCTACGCCAAGCCTTATCGAATCTATGTATTTCCCCTTGATGGCCGACTGGTCGGCATACCCGAACAGGCTTCCGTTTGTGGTAGCCGTGCCGGTACTGTACGGAATTATTTCTACGGGATACTCTTCGCCCTGCCCGTCATCTTCCAGCTCAACCACATTCTGGCGGGGAACCAGCAAATTCGGTATATAGAACGATTCGCCCGTAGCGCCTCCCGATTTTCGGATGTAGTAGGGAGCCAGGTTGTTCGACTTCATATTTACGCGGATGTAGGCCGCATTGACAGGCGGCGTGAACGATGCTTGCGTTCCTGTGGTCGAAATAAACAGCTGGTTGGCATCGAAATACGCCAAAAACACCGATGCGCCGTCGCTGATGTTCGTTTCGTATTCCACACCGCCCTTTACAGGTACATAACCGGTCAGGAACCACTGGTTTGACGCGCTAACCGCACCGGTTTGGTCTATCATGCCGGACGCAATTTCCGTGCCCGAAGTCAGGATGCTTCCCGAGTTCACCACTACATCGGTCGGTATGGCTCCCTTAATATCGCCCACGCCGATAATTAC
>NZ_BAAHWV010000130.1:0-1349 GCF_054601255.1 Viscerimonas tarda
TTTTCATTCCTCACTTTCTGCGCTTTCATTGCTGAACGAAAAACTCTTTTGCACCACCTGCCCCCAACTGTCCTCAATATAAATATCCAAATTTTGCTGGTCGGTACAGCGTGAAGTGTAGTACAATCGGAATGTTTCCTTTGTCAGCGGAAAAAGGTCATTTGGGGTTAAAACCCTGCCGTCATCAAGGCGTAATTCCCCTTTGCCGTCCGGTTGAAAATAGCGAATGTAAAACTTCGTTTCGGCATAGTTGCCCGATTTTACAATCTGAAGGCGCATCTCGACAGTTTCGCCCTCAACCACTCTTTCAGGGTATGGCATAACCACCAAATCAAAAGCATACTTTTGAGTAATATCAAGAGAGTCATTACAGGCACAGACGATACTTGCAATAAGTATCGTGTATAAAAAATAACTTGCAAACCGTTTCATTTTATTTGTATTTAATTGATTATAAATTTAATACCTAAACCAAACTGTGTATTGAACAAGCCGACGGAAGACCCCGCAAGCGCACGTTCTCGGATATTGGCAAGCAATACCAGCCAATCCGTTACAAAAACTTCCGTTTCGAGCGTGATTGCCCCGCCGTAAAGAAAGGCGTCCTTGTTATTGATAGTCGCGCCATCGGGCAAAGGCTTTTTGTTATGGCGGATTGTTTCGTAACCCGCCAACGCCGATAGCCCCGCCGAACAGAATATCGTTTTGCTTCTATCCGAGAGGACATTGAGATAATACCCGCCCTCACCGGTAAACTGCATCTGCGGATTGCACCAGCTTTTGTAGCGGTGGCATTTTCCCAGAAACTCGCCGCCAAATACCCAACGATTGCCGTTTTTGGTATAAGTGGAAAGTGCCAATCCTGCGTGAGCCGCGAAATTCGGATTGCTTTCGTCAAGCGTAAAGCCGTTTACCGTTCCTGCGGTAATTTGAATGCCCTTTTGTCCGGGCAGATAGCGTTGCGCCTGTGTCTGAAAACAGTTCAGGCACAGCATAAACACCGATATAATAAATGCTATTCGTTTCATATTCATTTGATTTTTAAATGGTTATTTTACTTTTAAATCGTCAATCACTCGTGCGCGAACAATATCCTCGTTTTCAACAACAAAACGCTGGTGTCGCCCTCCATTTTTCTCAAACAGTTCCACAATCAAATGCTTTCCGTCCGGAACGGTAAATTTCGGCAAGGCAAACACCGTGCGCCCCGATTTCTTTCCGGGTATGCGGATATTGTAACGGTAAGCGCGGACGGGAAAAATAACCTGTTCCTGAATGGCGGTGCGCTTGGCGACCTTTTTATCCACGATTTTAATGCGGATAAAATCCATATCAAACGGCACTTGCGA
>NZ_BAAHWV010000131.1:0-1279 GCF_054601255.1 Viscerimonas tarda
CAAATCAAAGCCGATGTGAAACAGATTGTTGCCGAAGAATTGTCGCGAATTGCTGCCGACCCTGACTTGCAGCATTTGATAAAAAAGGAGTAGGATTGAAAAGTGAAACCTCCCTTGTTTGAGATACAAGGGAGGTTTATTGCTAATACTTTTATTTTTATTGCTAAATTGAATTTGAGTTAAACAACTTATAATCAGTAGTGTGTTTTGCCTTTATTGCTAATTTTTGCGTTTTTATTGCTAAACTGTATTGAGTTCCCAGACTGAAAATTTTATGGATTGGGATATATTTCTTATCTTCTTGTCTTTTGACGATAATCCAACAAGAACATTCGATATTTTCTTTTGTTTTTTTTCAACAGGCAAATCTTGCGGCAAAAACGGCATAATCAATTTTTCTATTTCTTCTCTTGATACAGAGCCTTTTTCTCTTAACAAATTCAATACCATCTCTTTAAAATCCTTATTGGTAAAATCAACAGACTTTATACTGCCGACTATTTCAACCAAAGAACTTCTGCCTTTAATCAAATCTAACGACCGCAACCGATTTAAAGCATCTTTGGATATTGGCAGTTTTTTCTGTACCTTGTCCAATGCAATAACATCGTCAAGCGATAATTCGGGGTGCTTAAATAACTGACGTGAATAGTTTTCATTGATAAGTTCGCCGTGAATGGTAACTTCGGTATGTTTTTCGTCTGAAATATTATAAGTTGGTAGCGGAAAAAACCTGTCCCTTTGAATAGTAAACATTTTTTTGATACCGCTACCGACAGTATCAATCATATTCAGATTAACCATTGCAGCAACTAAAAACGGATTACGGTAATAGGGTTGCGGACGGTTGTAATGAATTGCATCTTCGACCGATTCAGGAATAAAACTGCCGGCATTTTCAAAAATCAATCTGTCATTATATTCCAAAACAATAATTCTGCAACTTTTACTGTAATCCTGATGTGCAACGGCATTATTCAAGGCTTCTCTTATAACCCATTCATCATAATGAGTTACTTCATTTGGAAACAGCGAAGTATCGTCAATCATATAGCGGTATTTCAGATTTCGGATACAGGCAAGCGTTTTATTTACAGTTAAAATAAATGGCGTATAAAAATGTTCATAACCTTCGGGAGCATCTTTCAAAACCCAAGTTATCTGCCCGATAGCAGGGGAAAGCAATGCACTTGCTTCACTTTTCCCAAGCAACAATATTGCCGTATTGGTAATTTTTCCGTCAAGCGTTACTCTTGCCTTGTCAAGAAATTCTTCATCA
>NZ_BAAHWV010000132.1:0-1251 GCF_054601255.1 Viscerimonas tarda
TTGTTTTTGAAACTTACATGGAAGAAATAGAGGAAAAACTGTACGAGCGGAACAACAGCGATGTCGTGGGCGATTTGCTCAAAAATACCGGCAAGTTTTCCGTCTTCATTGACACCGGACTGGAAATAGAAGAAGGCTCATGGCAATGGACACGGAGCGAGCAAAGCGCATGGTTGAACAAAATCAAGCGCAAGCTGAAAATCACGGCCTCAACATGGGATAAGGACATACGGCAAATGCTTTCCCAAGCCTCTTACGGCGGTCAGTTGGTCGTGTATTTTTACAGCAATACCGACGACCTTATTACCGGCAGCGAAAAAGACTGGCAAAGCGTATCGTTTACCAATCCGGCGATTGCGATTATTGATACACAGGGAGGTTCGGGCGACCACTGCCATTTGAATGGACATTCGTTTACCATGCCCTTTGTCAGGGAAAACCTGTTTATCGACAGCTATTTCAAGTACAATTATGTGAATGCTGTTTGTGGTATGAATCAGGACTGGTGCAAGGATTCCCAAACGGCATTTTCATACGAAAAGACGGCAAGAAGAAAAAGTGAGGTTTCGCCGCTTGCCGCACAAGCCTTGCAAGATAGAAAATATGCCGAAACCTACCGTAACGGCGGCTGTACTTTCGGCGACATGGACATTCGTCGGCACCACGGCGTGTACTATATCAACGACTTCCCCTGCGGTAACAAATGCCCGCACTGCGGAACATTCTGGATAGATTAAAATAAGAAAAGAAGATGAGAACAAGAAGATTTTGCCCGCATTGCGGAAAGGAGTTATTAAAATCCCGGATAAAGGGTTATACCTATCAATGCCTTTATTGCAGCGAAGACTTTTACAGGATAGAAGTCCTGCACAAAAAAGACATGAAAAGAGTCAAGTCGTTAAGGAGATATTACGTCGCGCCATTGTACGACAGGTGGTGGTACTGCGCCGAGTTTAAGATAATGGGAACCATTACCGGATACCGACAATTCGATTTCCCTTCCGATGAAGGCTATCAGGCGTTTGTGGATGCCTGCGATGCTTGGTGGGAAGCCTTGCCAAAAGAAGACAAAATAGCCATTTTCAAAGAGTACAAATAAACTTCAAACCAAAAAGACATGACAACAACATTCCCCAACATTTACAAGGCGCTCGACAACGACAAGATGAGAGCGGCAATGTGCCATGCCATTATAGAAGACGGCAAGATTATAGCGACAAACGGCAATATACTGGTCGTTTCCGAATTTTC
>NZ_BAAHWV010000133.1:0-1226 GCF_054601255.1 Viscerimonas tarda
GTATGCCGAGAAACAAGGCAATCCTGCCTTTGAAACCTTACCTGATATGCAGATGCTTTCGGATTTGGAATTAGCCCAAAACGGAAAGTTCAATTATGCAGCCCTTATCCTGCTTGGAACAAGGAAAGCTTTGCGTCAATATTTACATCAGGCGGAAACGGTTATTGAATATCGCTTGAATCACTCCACAATACCCTATACCGCACGGTATGAATTTCAGGAACCGCTCATTACCGGCATAGACAAAATGTGGACGTATATCAATCAACCGGCAAGCAATCCGTTGTTACACGTCCAACAGGGTCCTTACATTTATGATATTCCGAGTTTCAACGAAGAGGTTATCAGGGAAGCCATTTTAAACGCCTATTGCCACCGCAGTTACCATATTCAAAGCGCAGTATTCATCAAGCAGTATCCCGACGAAATAATTATAACCAATGCAGGAGGATTCCCTGTCGGAGTTACCAAAGAAAATATACTGACGGTAAACAGCTTACCCCGGTGCAAACGTATGTCCGAGGTGCTTCAAAAGACAGGTTTGATTGAACGTTCGGGTCAGGGGGTGGATAAGATGTTTTATAACTGCCTGATGGAAAGCAAGCCTTTACCGGACTTTTCCCATACGGATGATTATCAAGTGGAACTGCGGCTTAAAACGGAAATCCTTGACAAAAATTTCTATTTCTTTGTCAGGAATGTACAGCGCGACAGGACGGATAAATTAAACGTATTTGATTTGCTGACACTGGATAAAATCCGGCAGGGAATATCCACCGGATTACCGGAAGATATTGTTGAAAAATTATACAGGGAAGGATTGATAAAATCCCAAAGTTCGGCAGATAAAAAGTATGTGCTGGGCGATTTGTATTATGAGACTGCCAAACAGCCTGCATATATCAGGGAATACCGGTTAAGGGATTTACAAATAATAGCCTCTTGCTTTGAGAAAGCAAAAGAAGTATATATGAAAGATTTTGTGGAAGCCTTTGGCAATCAACTATCCCGCGCCCAAGTTAAATTTTTGATATTGAAACTGGAGTCCTATAAATTACTAACGAAAATCAAGGCGCAAAAATATACGCGCTATATATTAAATAATGAGACAATTAACGCGCAAGAAAATATTTATGAGCAATTTATAAAAAAAATAAACGAGCAATAAACTTTAATTCGCCATAAGAACATCTAAATTCGCCATAAGAATCATTTTTTCAAAGCCA
>NZ_BAAHWV010000134.1:0-1153 GCF_054601255.1 Viscerimonas tarda
GCTTTGCCGGACGACATGTGGGCGACGGTAGAGAAAATTTACGACGCTATTCAGCAGTAAGCAAATGGCGCGGCAGGATATTCATGCGGATCCTCAGTACGGTGAACTGACCGTAACGGATAACCTTATTAACAAGCTTGTCCGTGAATTCGCCTTTTCAGGCAGTATCGAAGGAGAAGACAACGACAACTTCTGTTACGGGGAAATTACCGTTCCGCCGGGGTTTGAACGGAAGCTCGAAGGCAAAGCCGGCATCCATGTCCGGATACCGTATATTCCGGTATTTAAGGAATTGAAAATACGTTTCCGCATAGATTCAGGGGATGGCAGTACGCAGTATGTGGTCAATCCGACCGATAACAGCCGGTGGTTCCCGGTCTTTATGCCGGATGAGGCCGGCGGGAAAATCCCTGTCCGCCTGTCCGGATACCACACCCTGAATGATGACGGCGTTTTCAGCTTGGTCATGCAAGGCGGCTGCCTGCTGCTTTTCAGCGGCAATGAGACCGATCTGGAAATCAAAGCTTCCCTCGCCCAGAATGAAGTTTTTTTACTCAAGGCGATGGCGGGTAACCTCTACCAGCACCCGGTAACAGGCGTGGGGCTGATTGAGTTCCTGCACGGCAACTTTGAAAACAACTCTCTGGCGCAGAAGCTGCAACAGGAGTTTGAGAATGACGGTATGATTATTAGCGAGGCTTATATGGATTCCGCCACAGGGGAATTGTATTTAGACGTAAAAGAGAAAAATGGGTAAATACACCGTTACAGCCGGACAGAATATTTTCGACGCAGCCCTGCATATCTACGGCTCCATCGAGGGTATTACGGATTTGATGATGAACAATGCGGAACTCTCGCTTGCAAAGAAACTCAAGGCGGGCGATACGCTGGAATACTCGGACGGTTTTGTTATCCATTCCGATATTGTTGCTCATTACCGCATGAATAACATTGTTCCCACCAACGGCGAAAGAGGCGTGTATTTCAAGGAGCCTTCGTTTCCCAAAATAATGGCAGTTTTCGTGGACGGCAAACTCACTTCCGCAGGCTTTTCCGTTTCGGGAAACGGAAAAATGGAAATAGACTGGGGCGATAATTCAACTTTGCAAAGCGTAAACTTGTCCAATTCATTACAGAATATTTCACACGG
>NZ_BAAHWV010000135.1:0-1086 GCF_054601255.1 Viscerimonas tarda
GTATATGGCGTATGCGCAGTGGCATCCGCGCCCTTGTCGTCTATCCATATGCGCATACCGTCTCCGGCTACCAAATCTACAACAGGCGTAATGAAGTTCCCTGTCCAGTCGGCACGCAGGAAGCCGTTCTGCGGATTGGCCCTGGCAAAGAGCTTGGTGAACACATATACGTCATCCAGGTAGGGATTCTTGTCGTTTACATAAATATCGCCCGGATACAGGTTTTTCAGCGGCGGGCTCCACATATACCAGCGGTTGGTGTTGAATGTAACATCCACAAAGGCCTGGACGTAGTACAGGCTGTCGGGCTGCTTCAGCTCGCCGCCGTGATTGATGGTAATGTTGCCACACACGGCGAAGGCATATTCGCTGTAGCTGGTATAGGCGGCGAGCGTGGGTGAACCGGCCTGCAGGTCGGGATACCTGGCCAGTCCGTCAGGAATCAGCACATTGGTACATTTGCGCGGGATGTTGGCCTGCGGATAGTTGTCGGTTACGGTTGACGGTTTCTGCCAGTTATCGGAGAAATGCCAGTCGGCATTGTAGGCGCCTGTCCATATCAAGCTGTCCGGGGTGCGGTAGATAAACAGCGTGTCGCGGAACGAGGAGATGGGGCTGCCTGCCAGGTTGCCTTTTGTGTAGATTTCGGCAAACAGCAGGCTGCGTTCGTCCGAATTTTTGGTGTACGACAGCCAGTTGTCATGCCCTGACTCTGTTGTCAGGGCCGAGCCGCCGGTGGAGGTGGTGTACCATTTGTACGAATAGGTATCGGGCAGTTTCAATATCTCGGTCGCTCCTTCGCACATGATGCGGTCGAAAGTGGTAAACGAAAGCCGTCCGGTTACGTTGTCGTTTTCGTTACACTCGATTAATTCGGCTATTCCGTTGCCTGGGGTTTCGTCGTAGAAATAAACAGGCGCAGCGCCCCCTGCTGAATTATAGGCGTTGATAAACAGGTAGAACTGCTCGAAGCTGGTCGGCAGCAAAGCCATAAAGCCAGCTATGTCGAAGCTGACAGCCACTGAGCTGTTGACTGCCAGCGACGATGCCGTATTACCGTAAACCGTTGAACCCAGCAGGGTGTAG
>NZ_BAAHWV010000136.1:0-1074 GCF_054601255.1 Viscerimonas tarda
ATGAAACGCTTTATGATGGTGCTGATTATCGGCGGGGCGTTGGCAGTGGCAAACATTTATTTCGTGGTCAGTTCCATATACAATATGGGCGTGAGCGATGCGAAAAAACAGTTTTTGGAAGTGCAGCATATTGAAACTTTAAAACTGCAACAATCTAAAAAAGACAGTATTAAATCAATTAAAAATTACGAATTAAAAATTAAAAGTAATGAGTACGAACAATCAAACAGATGACAAGCCCAAGTTATCGAATGAGCAAAAGCAGAAAATGAAGAAATACGCTGTTTTTGCGCTGATGGGCATTATTTGCGCAGGCTGTATGTGGTTTATCTTCGCGCCATCGGCGGACGAGAAAGCCAAGCAGGAACTGCAAACGGGCTTCAATGCCGAAATTCCCGACCCGAAAAACGAGGGGATTGTCGGCGACAAGGCAACGGCGTATGAGCAGGAACAGGTCAAGCAAAAGCAGGCGGAACGGATGCGCTCGCTTGATGATTTCAGTTCGCTGTTGGGCGAAAACGGTAAAAAGCCTGCCGATGATTTGGCGTTGTTGCCCGATGAGCCTGCAAAATCGGGCAGCGGGATTTCTTCTTCAACGCCTAAACCAACGGCGGTGCAAAACTCCGTCAATGCCTACCGCGATATTAACCGCAATTTGGGCAATTTCTATGAAAGTCCGAAAAACGACCCCGAAAAGGAACGGTTACAGCAGGAATTAAACGACCTGAAAAATCGAATGGACGAAACGGAAAACCGCAAGAAATCGGTTGATGAGCAAATGACGTTGATGGAAAAGTCCTTTCAAATGGCGTCAAAGTATATCCCGACGAACGCGGGGACAAATCCCTCCCCAGCCCTCCCCGAAAGGGAGGGAGCAGGGACGGCGGCTAATGGCGTTTCGAGCAGTAATGTTTCGGGTAAAACGCTTGTCGTTCCTGTCAGTGGCGTGGTGGAACAAACTGTTTCCGCTTTGCCGCAGGAACTGTCGGGCAAAGAGGTAATGCAGGCTTTCGCCCAACCGCGCAACATGGGATTTTATACGGCGACCGCTGAACTCGCAAAGGAACGGAAAAA
>NZ_BAAHWV010000137.1:0-1070 GCF_054601255.1 Viscerimonas tarda
TTGCGCCGCATTCTGCTGTTTTCCGGCTATGCGTCCCTGCAAGTCATACACTGTTACTTCGTCTAACAGGCTGCCGTTCAGGTTGAAGACTTCCAGCTGGTTGTGGCTTGTGCGGTAGCTTAGCTTGGCCTTCTTTTCGCCTGTCAGGTCTTTTATTGCTGTGCCTTTGCGTGTGAAATTCAGCACGAAACGGTCGTCAATAAAGCTTTCGCCGGTTGTTTTCTCGAAACAGTAGATGGACGATTGGCGGAGGTTTACGGTTTTACCCAATAGCTTGTCGGTCAGGTAAATATCGTATTCGGGTGCAAAGTCCCACAGTTTTTCGAAGCCCAGGGCTAGGCTGCCGGTTTGTTGAGTGGCGATACCTATTTTTATGCTGGCATCTTCCAGATTGGACAAGTTTTTTATGTCCATATAATAGCCTTCCTGTGTGATGAAATACACGTTTGCGCCATTTTGCACGCCTTGCTTCAGCATCTTGTAGATGTCCTTGTCCTTGTTGTAAGCCAGGCTTGCCTGCGCATCTTCGTCATAAACCAAAGCCGCCCTGTTGCGCAACTTGGTATCGCTGATGGATACGCGCATAAATTGCGTTGCTGGCTCTTCGGCCTGGGCGCTACGCAGGTTGTTTCCCGGATGATGTTGCGTCATTGTCAGGCTGGTTTTCAGGGCGTGGGCAGCAAAAGGGGTCTTCGGTTTTACCAGCACGGCCTGCATGGGCGCTATCTGGCGGGTCAACGGAGGCGTACCTGTGGATGTGCTGCTAATGGAATACGTGGCATAGTTTCCGTGCTGGTCCATCAAGCGGTAGTGGTCTTCAATCAGGCTGCTGTTGTTGCCGTAAGCGTAGAACTTATTGAAGTCGAGGTGTTCCATAAACGGATTGCCTATCAATATTTCTTCGCCTGTGCTGGTGGCTGCTAGATTGATGGTGGTCTCCTGCGCTACCCTGTCGATTGTTTCTTCAAAAATAAACCGGTATTGGTTGTCTGTCGGGCTATTGCCTCTTGGCGTATCCATAAGATCTGATTCGGGCGCTCCGTTATCGTCATACAGGTAATATCCGGCAT
>NZ_BAAHWV010000138.1:0-1061 GCF_054601255.1 Viscerimonas tarda
AAGAGGCGGCTTTTAACGGTTTCCACATTTTTTATCTTCAAGTTGCCGTTGCGATGGGATATTTCAGCGATTTCCGACAGCCGGTACCCGGCTTGCTGCAACAGCAGGGCTTCGCGGTGAGTGGGCTTGAGCCTGTCCAGTGCCGCCAGCACCTCATCACTGTAATGCTGCCGGTAGTTATCCATGCCCATGCAGTTTTCGCCGGATTCCGTTTTCTCGCTAATAGAACCGGCTACTGTTGATACGTCCACGTCTTCGCTCCGTCTGAATGCGCTGCTGCGGTGGTTCAGGTCGGCGATAAAGCGCTTGGCGACAATATGCAGCCAGGTCTGTATGCTCCGCGAGGGGTCGTAGGTTTCAATATACCTGAAGAAGTTAATTAAAACCTCGTTGTAGTTGTCTTCCACATCGCCCGCCGAATAGGAGTATCTTATACAAAGCTTGTATATCAGGTTTCTGTGCGACCACACATGGCGGTTGAACAGTTCCGTCCGCCTTTCGACAGAGGCGTCCGCATGGTAATCCTTTTCCATCCCGGCGAGATTACAAAAGTGAGCGAATAATCTTTTTCGTAATCTGTCAGCCGGACGGCGTCAATTTTATGGGGATATTTCAACAGGATAAAACGGCAAGTCATTTTCCGTCCCTCCTTTCCTGTTCCCGGTTCTGCAAATGTTCTTCAACCCGCTTTTCTTCCCCGTAGCGGGAATAGAGGCTGATAATTTCAGGCAGGCGGGGCGCCTCCATCAGGGCGTCCAGTTCTTTTGGGGAGAGGGCGTCGCTTTCCCCGCGACTGTCAATGGACAGGATATATTCCGTCATATTACCGCTTCGCCGTTTTTCAATTTCTACCGGAAAAGCGTTATACACGGAAGATACGGGACAGGCGGCATAAAGATTTTTTGCCAATGCCTGTTGCCACAGTTTGGAACGCCTGTCTTCCAAGTCCCTGAACAGGGAATGGCTGAGCGTAAGTAGTTGAATACCCTTGGAACGGTTGTTCATGTCCAGCACATATATCAGCGCCAGGCGGCGGAACAGGCGCCCGTAGCTTCCGCGTT
>NZ_BAAHWV010000139.1:0-1054 GCF_054601255.1 Viscerimonas tarda
CGCCGTTCGTATCCAATACATTTGCCTGCAAGCAAATTTTATTTGTTGTCCCACTGCCCAGATGCAAATCGCCTCCGGCGGCTCCCAATTGTATATCCTTTTCGTTTATCCGAACCAATACCGGAATATTTTCGATTTTGATACCGTAACCGGCAGCAAAGGACAAGAAACGCGAGGCATGAATATTACCGGCAGTCATTGTCAAATAGGCATTGCCGTCCGCTCCCAGTTCTGCGCCGTAACAGGCGCTTAGCAATCCTGAGAATACGGATGTTCCCGCCACTTCCATGCTTCCTGCTACATGAGCGTTTTTCATTCTCCAGTCCACGGAGGCAAGGTTGGCGTTTCCGGCATGGTAAACGGCTTTTCCCTTTATCAAAACCGTTTCAGGGGAAAGAAAGACACCGCTTTCCCTATCCTGACCGAAAAGCAGTTCGCCTGCCGAGTGCAGGGAAGAATTTCCAAAATCCACATAAAGACTGTCGATAATGGTTGTATTTTCCACAGGGTTATGGGACAAAATCCTTTTCCCGCCGATATAAAGACTGTCGCCTCCAACTTCCAGATTTCCGGTTATCCGTATCCCGAAAATTTCATTTTCCCGGTAGGCTTCCAGTATTCTTGTATTATGGATCCCCGCTTCAAAGCCGTAATTGGCGGTCAGTTTACCTGTCATATCCCCGCCGTTTTTTTTCAGATAGTCCAGCAAAATGCCTCCTTCGCCTATTTCGCCGTTACCCGCCACGCCTCCTGCAATGGCTTCGGCAAAGCCGTAAGCGGTATTTTTCAGGCGGACGGAAGTTTCATCGCCTTCCTCAACGCCCCACGGGTGCGCCTCATCCTTTTTGTCCTGTGCATTGAAGAAGTTATGATACAGTTGATTATAAATGCTGTAACATAAACTGGTCGGGTCTAATTCTCCGATTACAGGGTGCAGGATAACGCTCATTTGGTAAAGGCTGTTTGTGAAAGGAATTTCTGAATTTTGGACATCAGCGGGGCGAAATTGGGCGCATTGACCGCGGGCATGGTTCCCATCAGTGTGGGCGTCATA
>NZ_BAAHWV010000140.1:0-1044 GCF_054601255.1 Viscerimonas tarda
ATGTCCAAGAATTTGTATATCCAAAAAATTTGTTGTACATTTGCACCGTCAGTACCCGCCGAGCCTCTTTACAATGCTTAAATTAGGCGGGTCGTTTTTTTATATATGCTTAATGAGAACCAATTATTCAAAAACTTGTACACTTCCGCAAGATTTATTGTTTTTATTGAAACAAAGAGGTCTGATAATTTCCGATGAGCAAAAAGCCGTTAGTTATTTATCAAATATCGGCTATTTTCGTTTGAGTGCTTATTTCTATCCATTGCTAAAAGAACCCAAAACAGAACATTTGTATAAAAATGGCGCAACTTTCGACAAAGCGTTGGACATGTATCGTTTCGACCGAAAGTTGAGAATATTACTTTTCAACGAGATTGAAAAAATCGAAGTCGCTATTCGTAGTGCAATGAATAATCTGATTAGCGATGCTTTAAATGATATTTTTTGGATTACCAATGTCAAACATTTCAATAATCCGTCTTTTTTTACCAAACGTTTAGCCCTGATTGATTCTGAATTGGAAAAATCGAATGAAGATTTTATTGTTCATTTCAAAAACACATATAACAATCCATATCCTCCTGTGTGGATGATTGCAGAAATAATTCCTTTCGGTGTGTTGTGTAAAACATTTAACGACTTGAGATACAAATCCATACAAAAAAAAGTAGCTGATTACTTTTCTCTTCCATTGCCAGTTTTTTCTTCTTGGATTATTTCGTTAGTCAATTTAAGAAATTTGTGCGGACATCACAATCGCACTTGGAATAAAGAAATACCCTTTGCCTCGCATAAACTCAATAATCCTAAATTCGCTTGGATAAATCCAGATAATACGGACATGAAGCGAGTTTACTTTCGTATTTGCGTTATCAAGTATTTGCTGTTTACAGTTTCGCCAAACAATAAATTTACACAAAAACTCAAATCTTTGTTAGCAGAATATCCTACGGTTGATATTCAAGCAATGGGTTTTTCAATTGATTGGCAAAACGAGCCACTTTGGCAATAAGTTGGATATTTATTTGAATGATGTAACAAAGC
>NZ_BAAHWV010000141.1:0-1025 GCF_054601255.1 Viscerimonas tarda
TGGATGGCTAAAAAAGACTTCAAGCGGCTGGAATGTACCGGAACAGGAATAAGCGCTTACACCTCAAAGGGCGAAAAGGAAGAAATGTCCTGGTCGGGCTGCCTGGAGCCGGAAGGACGTTCAGTCAGGGCGCTTTACCGCTATCCCGACAAAAAAGGATTTATAGGTAATTACCCCGACTGGCGGTCTGTGATTCCCACCGATGCGCAGTACGCCGCCTGTATGGGAATTGCAGAAACCGCCTTTGATGCGGATTCACTGTCTGCCACCATCGAATGTTTCGCTTTCGGGAAGGAGGAGCGGGCAGCCTTGAAATTTGAATTTTCCCAAGCAGAGAGGATAAACCTCGTCCGCATCACACCCCTTTATGACGGATACGGCATAACAGGCAAACAATGTGTGTACCTGATACCGCGTGAAATCAATGATTGACATGAAAAATATACTCAACCCCAATATCCGGTGTACTGATCCTGATACACTCCAATTCTGCCTGCCACTATCCGGCGACAAGTTTTGGTATTGCGAGCCGAACGGTTTCAACGACCGCTTGCTGCCCTGTTCCGGTTCGACTGAAAGCCTCATCTTTCAAAAATACATGGGCAATCCTCAAAAGTTTTTGGAAGATGCAGGGAAAGATGCTGCTCTGAAAGCAATTATCCTGAACAGGAAATTATGGTTGTCGGGCGAAATCGATGTCGGGAATTTTTTGGAAGAAGAAAAACAGGAAATGCTGTCAAGCATTGGATACTTCCTGAATGACTTTGATAACGATGCAGACCGGAATCAAATTATCGCGGAAGTGTATTTTGAGAGTTATCCAATGGATTTCAGAAATGATATATAAACTTACTCAATCAATAAAAATATGGATGAACGGATTTCAGCAACATTAATTATCCTTTACAGGGGCTACCGCAACATTGAACTGCTCAAGAGAATCGGTAACAAGTGGCTGGCGCAGATTTGCGGTAGCGGCTTGGAAATAGAAGTATATGACGACGAATTTACGGTGAAATAAAAAA
>NZ_BAAHWV010000142.1:0-1019 GCF_054601255.1 Viscerimonas tarda
ATTACGACAAACTCAAAGCCATACACGATTTGGTAAAGGATGCAAAGAAAGTCCGCGATGCCATTTTGCTGGTGGGCGAAATCGGCGACATTTATGTAAACAGCTTCCAAAAGATGCTTTCCGACCCGAATTTCCGTTACGAGGAATTGGTCGCCATTTCCAACGGCTACACGGTTTTGTTGCAGGAAAGTTCCAATATGCTTTTGGAAATGAAAGATGTTGTCAATATCAACGGACTTTCGATGACCGACCACGAACGGATGGACATTATTAACTATGTCTATGAGCGCCTGAAAAGCCATCGGAACTTGGTGGATTACTACACGCGCAAAAACATTTCCATTTCGTATTTGCGGGCAAAAAAAGCGGGAGAAAGCGACCGCGTTGTCGCTCTTTACGGAAATTCCAACGACCGCTATTGGTAATTCCAATTGAAAGTTGAAAGTTGAAAATTGAGAATTAAAAAAAGCAGTTAAAAATGGATTTTGATAATCTTCATCAAATTTTGCGCAATCTCTATACCGAGATGATGCCGCTGTGTGGCAATATGGCAGGCGTGGCAAAGGGAATTGCCGGATTGGGTGCGTTGTTTTATGTCGCTCACCGTGTTTGGCAATCCCTTTCCCGCGCCGAACCCATAGATGTGTACCCCTTGCTTCGCCCTTTTGTTATCGGGCTGTGTATCATGTTCTTTCCGACTTTTGTATTGGGGACGATGAACACTGTTCTTTCGCCTGTGGTAAAAGGCTGTAATCAGATGCTGGAAACGCAGACATTTGATATGAACGAATACCGCAAACAAAAAGATAAGTTGGAGTATGAAGCCATGATGCGTAATCCCGAAACCGCCTACCTTGTCAGCAATGAAGAATTTGACCGCCAGCTTGACGAATTGGGCTGGAGTCCGGGCGACCTTGTAACGATGTCGGGAATGTATGTCGAGCGTGGAATGTACAACCTGAAAAAGAGCATAAGAGATTGGTTTCGCGAACTCTTGGAAATACTGTTTCAGGCGGCGG
>NZ_BAAHWV010000143.1:0-1018 GCF_054601255.1 Viscerimonas tarda
CCGCCGCCTGAAACAGTATTTCCAAGAGTTCGCGAAACCAATCTCTTATGCTCTTTTTCAGGTTGTACATTCCACGCTCGACATACATTCCCGACATCGTTACAAGGTCGCCCGGACTCCAGCCCAACTCGTCGAGTTGTCTGTCAAATTCCTCATTGCTGACAAGGTAGGCGGTTTCGGGATTACGCATCATGGCTTCATACTCCAACTTATCTTTTTGTTTGCGGTATTCGTTCATATCAAATGTTTGCGTTTCAAGCATTTGTCCGCAACCTTTGACCACCGGCGACATCACGGAATTGATTGTGCCTAACACAAAGGTGGGGAAGAACATAATGCACAAGCCAATCACAAACGGACGAAGAAGCGGATACACATCAATCGGCTCTGCGCGGGAAAGGGATTGCCAAACCCTGTGCGCCACATAAAACAGCGCACCCAAGCCCGCGATACCCTTTGCCACGCCAGCCATATTACCACACAGGGGCATCATTTCCGTATATAAGTTACGGAGTATCTGGTGCAGATTGTCAAATTCTATTGCTAATAACATCGCAATTCGTAATTTTTAATTCGTAATTCGTAATTGAATATTACCAATAGCGGTCGTTAGCGTTCCCATACAGGGCGACAATGCGGTCGGTTTCTCCTGCTTTTTTTGCCCGCAGATACGAAATGGAAATGTTTTTGCGCGTGTAGTAATCCACCAAGTTCCGATGGCTTTTCAGGCGGTCATAGACATAGTTAATAATGTCCATCCGTTCGTGGTCGGTCATCGAAAGTCCGTTGATATTGACAACATCTTTCATTTCCAAGAGCATATCCGAACTTTCCTGCAACAAAACCGTGTAGCCATTGGAAATGGCGACCAATTCCTCATATCGGAAATTGGGGTCGGAAAGCATCTTTTGGAAGCTGTTTACATAAATGTCGCCGATTTCGCCCACCAGCAAAATGGCATCGCGGACTTTCTTTGCATCCTTTACCAAATCGTGTATGGCTTTGAGTTTGTCGTAAT
>NZ_BAAHWV010000144.1:0-1003 GCF_054601255.1 Viscerimonas tarda
TGGTGCACCACGCTTTTCTTTTGTATAAATCAAAATAAAACAGGAAATAAACACATGGACAAAGAACAACTGACACAAGCGATTATTGACGAAATGAACGCACAGGGATTCCTTGACGGATTCAGGGCTGAAAAAACAGGCGAAGCGCTGCTGGAAATCCAGTATGCTGACGAAACGCTTGTTTGTAAGGTGGACGCAGGTAAACCTGATGAGGAATAGCTTTCATAGCCACTTACGTCAGCCACGGATTTTTATACGGGTCGTAATCCGTCTGGAATGTCGCCATTTGCCAGTCTGTAACCGGCTTTTTATCTTCCGCTAATTTGCGGGGAATTTGCGGATTGAGTTTCAATCGGGCGGCATCCGAGAGCCATTTCATGGAATCCTCGTAGTCTTTTACGCGGACAACGCTCACATTGTTGGACGCAATCAACTTGCATAACTCGTAAATAGCCAGCCGGACGAAATGCTTTTTCAGGTTGTTGTTGCGCGGGTCGTGCGGCGACAGGTTCTTACCGATTTCCGGCACGTCCGCATTCACGTCCATTCCGGGATAAAACACTTTGGCGTCGTAAACAACGTATTCATGTTCCGATAATTCGTATTCGTTGTGTTCCAGAGAATAATCGGCAATGGCGCCCCAACACTCCGAGTCATAAGGATTAGTGTTGTTGTCGAAGTTTTCAAGCGACAAAAGCGTGTAGAAAGCGTTTTCAAACCTTACCACATCCCATAGGTTGTACAATACCGGCTGCCACTCCGAATAATCTGCTTCGAGCCAGCCGCTGACCATCGGAATACGGATATTGCCGAACTTGAAGCCGTTTTCAACGAGGCATTTGTACAAAATACCGTTGTGACAAACAATATTATCCTTGTAATAAGTCCCGAATTGCGAGTAATTGGGAATTGTTTCAATTTGAATATTGGCTTCAAAATGTTCTTCCCAATACTCCGTGTCCGCAGGCGCCTTGTATCCGCTAATGGAACGGATAACTTCGCA